>JAAYBR010000117.1 GCA_012730045.1 Candidatus Hydrogenedentota bacterium
CCTGGATGCTCTCGTCGCCCTCGGTGGCCACGCTGATGATGAGGCCGGCGCGCGCCCGGATCTCCTGGATGTTGGACACCATCTTCTCGTAGGTCTCGCCCTTCACGGCGACGCAGACCACGGGGAAGGTGCTGGTGACCAGGGCGATGGGGCCGTGCTTCATCTCGCCGGCGGCGTAGCCCTCGGCGTGGATGTAGGAGATCTCCTTGAGCTTGAGCGCGCCCTCAAGGGCCGACGGGAAGTTGTAGTTGCGGCCGAGATAGAAGGCGCCGACGGCGTCGCGGTACTCGGGCCGGTTCGCCAGCTCCTTCACCTTGTCCTGGTTCTTCAGAATTTCGTCCACCTTGTTCGGGACCGTCCGCAGCTCGCGGATCATCATGGCGACCTGGTCCTTGTCCAGGGTGCCGCGCACCTGGCCGAGCCAGATGGTGAACAGGGCGAAGCACATGCACTGGGAGGTGTAGGCCTTGGTGGAGGCGACGCCGATCTCGGGGCCGGCCTGCTGGTAGACGACGCCGTGGGACTCGCGGGCCACGGAGGACCCGACGGCGTTCACGATGGACGCGACCTTGGCGCCGCGGCTCTTGGCGATGCGGATGGCCTCCAGGGTGTCGGCCGTCTCGCCGGACTGCGACACGGGGATCATGATGCTGTTCGGCGGGATGATCGGGTCGCGGTAGCGGAACTCGGACGCGAGGTCGAGCTCGACGGAGACCTTGGCGAACTTCTCGATGAGGAACTTGCCGACCATGCCGGCGTGCCACGCGGTGCCGCAGGCCACGATGAAGATCTTGTTGCAGGCCTTGAGCTCGTCGGCGGAGATGTTCATGTCCGTGAGGCGCACGGAGTCGGAGTGCTCGTCAATGCGGCCGGCCAGCGTGTTGCGGAGCACCGCGCCCTGCTGGTGGATCTCCTTGAGCATGAAGTGGGGGTAGCCCTCCTTCTCGGCGGCCGCGTCGTCCCACTCGACGGTCTTGACCTCCATCGAGACCGGGTTCCCGTCCACGTCCTCAATCTTCACGCCCGCGCGGGTGATCTCGCACACGTGGCCGTTCTCGATGTACATGACATTCCGCGTGTACTTCATGATCGCGGGCACGTCGGAGCCGATGTAGCCCTCGTTCTCGCCGAGGCCGACGATGAGCGGGCTGCCGTGGCGCGCGGCCACGAGCACGTCCGGGTTGTCCTTGCAGATGACGCCGATGGCGTAGGCGCCCTCGCAGTCCTTCAGCGCGCGCTTGACCGCCGCGAAGAGGTCGCCCTGGTAGTACTTGTCCACCAGGTGCGCGATGACCTCGGTGTCCGTCTGGCTGCGGAAGACGACGCCCGCGGCCTGGAGCTGCTCGCGCAGATCGTAGTAGTTCTCGATGATGCCGTTGTGGACGACCGCGATGGTCTTGGCGCCGTTGAAGTGCGGGTGGGAGTTCGCCTCGCTCGGCACGCCGTGGGTGGCCCAGCGGGTGTGGCCGATGCCGAGGTTGCCCTTCAGCGGGTGCTCCTCAAGCTTCTGGTCCATGATCTTCAGCTTGCCCACGCTCTTGACGCAGTCGAGGCCGTTCTCGCCGACGACGGCGACGCCGGAGGAGTCGTACCCCCGGTATTCGAGCCGGTGCAGGCCGGTCATGATGACTTCAACCGGGCTCTTGTCCCCGATGTACCCTACGATTCCGCACATGGCGCCAGTCCTTTCTCGTGTTGCCCCGTCAGGGGGCCGTTTTTCGAAAATGTCCGTGTCTTGGAAAAACGGGCGGCCCGCCCCGCAGTGGAGGGGCCGCCCGTGAAAATGCTTCTGGGGGGCCTACTTCTTGTACAGCTTCTTCGCGGCCTCGAGGGACATGGGCTTGTAGTCGTCCGCGTGCCCCGCCTGGCCGAAGGCCACCATGCGGTCGAGGTAGACCTGCTTGGCCGCCTCGCGGGCCGGCTTCAGGTAGTCGCGCGGGTCGAACTTGCCGGGGGTCTCGACGAAGACCTTGCGGATCGCGCCGGTCATGGCCAGGCGGCTGTCCGTGTCCACGTTGACCTTGCGCACGCCGTGGTCAATGCCCTCGCGGATCTTCTCGACCGGGATGCCGGCCGTGCCGGGCATGTTCCCGCCGTACTGGTTGATGATGTCCACCAGCGCCTTCGGGACCGACGAGGAGCCGTGCATGACCATGTGGCAGTTCGGCATGCGCTTGTGGATCTCGCGGATGCGGTCCATGGCCAGCGTCGGGGGCAGCACGTTGCCGTCCGCGTCCTTGACCGTGGACTTGAAGGCGCCGTGGCTGGTGCCGATGGAGACGGCCAGCGCGTCCACGCCCGTCAACGCGACGAACTCCTCGGCCTGCTCCGGCTTCGTGAGGTGGTCCTGGAGCTGGTCGTCGGAGAGGCCGGCGCCGTGGCCGTCCTCGATCCCGCCCAGCGCGCCCAGCTCGCCCTCGACCGTCACGCCGAACATGTGGGCGATCTCGACCACGCGCTTCGTGATCTCGACGTTCTGCTCGTAGGTCGCCACGGTCTTGCCGTCGGCCAGCAGGGAGCCGTCAATCATGACGGAGGTGAAGCCGAGCGCGATGGCCTCCAGGCAGGTCCCCATGTCGCGGCCGTGGTCCAGGTGGACCGCCAGCGGGATGTGCGGGTACTCTTCGGCGGCCGCCTCCATGAGCTTCTTGAGGTAGATCATCTTGCTGTACTTCAGGGCGCCGCAGCTCGCCTGGATGATCACGGGGCTGTTGGTCTCGTTCGCAGCCTCCATGATCGCCTGGATCTGCTCCATGTTGTTGACGTTGAACGCGCCAACGCCGTACCCGCCCTTGGCGGCCTCATCGAGAATCTGACGCATTGGAACTTGGGGCATGGCTTCTTTTCTCCTGTCGTGAGAGGTTCCGGGTTCCGGTGCCAACACGCCCGCGCCGCCCTCATATCCCTGCGGGAGGATGCAACTCCGCCCTGTCCGGGCGGTTTTTGCGGAAATGACAGGCCTGGAGAAGGGCGCGGGGCGTCCCGCGCCTTCCAATTGACACCGCAGTTAGCATACACAAGCCGTCCGGGGGGAATCAAGATTTTCCCGTTTCGGGGCTCAGTCCCCCGCCTGCGGCGCGCGGCCCCGGTGCGTGAAATAGATGTTCCGCGCGTAGACCGGGGCGGTGGTCAGGAGCCCCAGCGCGTACAGCCACTCCCGCTGCTGGAGGTGCGACGCCAGCAGCAGCAGCGTCGCCGCCAGGCTGATGTGCCAGAACACCGCCGGCACCACGCTCTTCCGCCGGGCCTCCGTGGCCGCCCACTGGATGAGGAAGCGCAGGGCGAACAGCCCCTGGCCCGCCACGCCCACGGCCACCCACGCCCACGCCCGGGCGATCTCCCCCGCCGGCAGGCCCGCCTGCGACTGGTACCGGTGTAGCCACACATGGGCCACCATCGCCGCGCCCACGGCCACAAACAGCAGCACGCCGCCCTGGAACCCCCAGTTCAGCCGGCGGGTCAGCATCCCCTTCTCCCGCCAGATATGCACCAGATTCCGCGCGTAGATCACACTATTAAAGCAGTGGCTCAGCGCGCCGACGGGCGACTTGAGGTA
This sequence comes from Candidatus Hydrogenedentota bacterium, assembly GCA_012730045.1. Taxonomy (NCBI): domain Bacteria; kingdom Pseudomonadati; phylum Candidatus Hydrogenedentota; species Candidatus Hydrogenedentota bacterium. The sequence goes on from JAAYBR010000117.1 coordinate 3,557, forward strand.
AAACACGCCGTAGAGCAGGAGAATCAGGGACCCCGCGCCGCTAAGGTACCAGAAGGCCACGGGGATCACGCTGCGGCCGCGCCGCTCCGACGCATACCACTGGAGGTAGAAACGCCCGTAGAAAATGAGCGCGCCCGCCGCGCCGAGGGTCTGCCAGAAAACGGCCGCCCCGGCATCTGAAAGGAGGTGTTCCAAGAAAGGGCCTCTTCCCGCCGTTCAAGAAACGGGAAGTGTACCACGTCCCCGCTCCCGGCGGGGAAAAAGGGCGCCGCCAGCACCCCAACAGGGCCATCGCGCCAATATCCGTGGGTGCTTTTGGGATGAAGTCCGGTAATTGCCCGCGGCCCGACCTCTTCAACGCTGAAAGCGTTGCCGAATATAGCCCAGGCCAGGCCGCCGCCCGAAGGGCCAGGCCTGCCCTGGGTTGCCGGGAAAGAAGGATCATGCCCCAACGGGGCAGCCGAAATTGCGGCGGGGAGTGCCGTGCCGGCCCTGGGGGCACGCGCGGCCACCGCCGTCTTTCGTGTGCCCCCGCGCGGGCAAGCCCACGCGAAGAACGGCGGCAGCAAGCTGCCGCACTCCAAGGCGCTGCGCGCTGTGCGGACCCGGGGCTGAAAGGATGGGGAGCGGCCTGCCTGGATCCTATGCGGATGTCCCGTTGGGACAAGAAGGACAGAATCGCATCACCGAGAGACATTCGTGCCACTCGCAGGCGTTTCTCGCGGGGCCTATTAGTGCGATTGCCCTGAGCATCCCAAACCTTGCGCCGCGCCCGTTGAATATGCGATGATTCAGTGAACACGGTTCTAATCGGAGCGACGCAACCCATGAACGCCAGGGAACGCAGCAAAATCGAGACGCGGCGGCGGCTGATGGCGGCGGGCACCGCCCTCTTCGCCGACCAGGGCATCGCCGGCACGCGCAGCACGGCCCTCGCCGGGGCGGCGGGCGTGGCCGTGGGCACTCTCTACCTTCACTTCAAGGACAAGGAGGGGCTGGTGCGTGCCATCCTCATGGAGGGGCTGGAGGAACTGCTGGCGCAGCTATATGCCGTCGCCGGCGACGCTGCGATGGACGTGGGCGGGGCGGTGCGCCTCCAGACGGACATCATGATCTCCTTCGCCCAGAAGCACCCCGGACTCTGCCGCATCCTGTTCGACCCGGATGCCGTTCGCTGGCACATCAGCACGGAGATCATGGACCGCATGGTGGCGATCCAGGAGCGGCGTTTTCTGGACCAGGCCGCAGAGGGGCTGCTGGACGGGACCATGTCGCCGCGGGTGGCGGCGCGGGCCGTGGTCGGCATGCTGCTGTTTTCGCTGAACTGGTGGGTCATCCACCCGGACGAGGCGGACGCGGAGACGCTGGCCGCCACGCTGAACCGGCTCCGCCTGTCGGGGGTCTACGCACAATGACGGGGGCGCGGCGATGCCTGTGCGCGGCGCTGCTGCTGGCGGCGGGTCCGCTGGCTGCGGGCGAACCCGGTCCGCTGGACTTCGGCGAGGCCGTGCGCCGGATGCGCGCGGGGAACGAGGCCCTCGCGGCGGGCGGGGCCGAGGTGCGCCAGCGGCTGGAGGAGGGGGCGGAGGCGAAGGGGCTGCGCAGTCCGAAGGTGACGGTGGAGGCGCGGGAAACCTTCCTCAACGACCGCATCAGCATTGACCTGGAAAGCGTCGGATTCTCCTACCGGGTGCAGGAGGACCAGTTTATGAAGGGCCAGGTAAAAGTGGCCTGGCCCGTGTACACGGGGGGGCGGATAGACGCGGCGAACGCGGCGGCGGCGGCGAAGACGGAGGAGGCGGCCGCGCGGCTGAACCACACGGACCAGCAGCTCGTGACGGAGCTGGCCCGGCGCTATTTCGGCCTGCGCCTCGCCCGGCAGGCGGCGGGGGTGGCGGCGCTGAAGACCGCCGCCATGGAGCGGCACCACCGCCACGCGGCGCGGCTGTTCGCCGAGGGGATCATCGCCCGGGTGGAGGCGCTGAACGCCGAGGTGGCCCTGGCCAACGCGCGGGCGGAGCAGTCGGCCGCGGAGCGCGACGCGGCCATCGCCGCCGAGGGCCTGGCGAACGCGCTGGCGGACCCCTCGCCGGGCGACCCCGCCACGCCGCTCTTTATCGTGCGCGATCTGGAGCCCGTGGAATGGTTTCAGGACGCCGTGGAGCGCGGGCACCCCGCGCTGGAGGCGCTGGAGGCGCTGCGCCGCCAGGCGGAGGAGGGCGTGCGCGCCGAGAAGGGCGCGGCCCTGCCCACGGTCTACCTCTTCGGCCTGCGCGAACTGTTTCCCAACGACCTGACGCTCCTCGACCCCGAATGGGCGGCGGGCATCGGCGCCGAGTACACGCTGTTCGACGGCGGCCAGGCGAAGCACCGGACGGCGGCCGCGCGCGCCCAGGCCGACCGCGTGGCGCTGCTGGCGGCAAAGGCGCGGCGCGACCTGCGGTCGCTGGCGGCCGTGCGGCGGCAGGAGGCCGCCAAGGCGCTGGAGCAGCACGACGCCTTCAAAGAGACCCTCGCCCTCGCGGAGGAGAACCTGCGCGTGCGCATGCGCGCCTTCGAGGAGGGCGTGGCCACGTCCGTGGAGGTGGTGGACGCCTCGGTGTCCCTGGCCCGCGCCCAGCTCGGCCGGCTCAAGGCGGCCTACGATTTTGACACCGCCCTCTTCGGGCTGCTGGAGGCCGCGGGCAGGACGGACGCCCACGGCGGTTACATCGCGCGCGGCGTGCCCGTGGACGCCCCCGCGCCCGCCGTCCCCGCGCTGGACCTCCCCGCGCCCGCGCCCCCCGACCCCAAGGAGACTCCCGCGAAATGAAAGGCCGCCTCGCCGCCCTGTTCTTTCTCGTGCTGCTGTCCGCCGCCGTGGCCGGCCTGGGCTGGCTGCTGGTGCAGCCGCGCCCGCGCCTGCTCCAGGGCGAGGTGGACACCCGCAAGATCAGCGTCTCGGCGAAGATTCCCGGGCGCGTGGAGGAGATGCTGGCGGAGGAGGGCGGCCGCCTGAAAAAGGGCGATGTCATCGCCGTGCTCGACAGCCCCCAGCTCCAGGCAAAGCGGCAGCAGGCCGGGGCCGTCCAGGAGGCAGCGGGCGCCCAGCGCGACAAGGCCGAGGGCGGCGCGCGGGAGGAGCAGATCCGCATGGCGCAAAGCCAGTGGCTCCAGGCGCAGGCAGGCGCCGAACTGGCCGAGAAGAGCTTCGCCCGCGTGGAGCGGCTGTTCAACGACGGCGTGGTGCCCGCGCAGCGGCGCGACGAGGTGCAGGCGCAGCGCGACATGGCGCGCAAGCTGGTGGAGGCCGCCAAGGCCCAGTACGACATGGCGCTCAACGGGGCACAGGAGGAGGACCGCCGCGCCGCGCAGGCGCTGGTGAACCAGGCGGCGGGCGCGGTGAGCGAGGTGGAGTCGCTGATCGGGGAGGCGCGGGTGACCGCGCCGATGGACGGGGAGATTGTGGAGCACATCGTGAGCCTGGGCGAACTCGCCGCGGCGGGCATGCCCATCGTCACAATGATCAACCCCGATGACTGCTGGGTGACCTTCTCGGTGCGCGAGGACTGGCTGGGCGGCATGAAGCTCGGCGACCGCCTCACGGGCCGCGTGCCCGCGCTCAACGGCGCGGAGCTGGAGATGGAGGTGAGCTACCTGGCCCCCCTGGGCGACTTCGCCACCTGGCGCGCCACCAACATCGCCGGGGGCTTCGACCTGAAGACCTTCGAGGTGCGCGCGCGGCCCGTCACGCCCGCGGAGGGCCTGCGGCCCGGCATGTCCGTCGTGGTCCCCTGGGGCGAGGAGCCGCAGCCCGACCCGCTTGCCTGGCTCCGCCGGATCCTGACGGACCGATGAGCGGGACGGAACCCGCCATCCCCCCGGTCCGCCGGGGCTTCCGGGCCGTGGTCCGCCGCGAGGCGCGGCGCATTGCGGGCAGCCCCTTCATGGTGCTTTTTCTGTTCGTCCTCCCCCCGGCCACCTTTCTGCTCATGACGGCCGTCTTCTCCCAGGACATCCCCCGCGACATCCCTGTGGCGGTGTGCGACCAGGACAGCAGCGCCCTGTCGCGCCGCATTGTCCGCGCCGTGGACGCCACCTCCGCCCTGGCCGCGTCGCTCAGGGTGCATGATCTGGCGGAGGGGGCCGCGGCGGTGCGGCGCGGCGACGCCTACGGCCTGATCCACCTGCCCGCCGGACTCTCCCGCGACGCCCTCCGGGGGGACGCGCCGACGGTGACGGTCTTCTTCAACAACCAGTGGTTTCTGACGAGCGGACTGATCAACCGCGCCGTCCGCGAGGCGGTGCTGTCCGTGGGCGGCGAAATGGAGCGGCGCGCCCGCATCGCCCGCGGCGAGGCGCCCGCGCAGGCGGAAACGCGGCTCGAGCCCATCTTTGTGGACCAGCGCGGGCTGTTCAACCCGGGCACGAGCTACGGGCTCTTCCTGCTGCCCGCGCTGCTGCCGACGCTGCTGCAGGGGTTCATTGTCGTGGTGATGGTGCGGGCGGCGGCGGGTGAGCTGCGGCGCCGCACCGCCGGGGAGTGGCTGGACACGGCGGGCGGCGGCACCGCCGTGGCGGTCCTCGGAAAGCTGCTTCCGTACACGCTGGTCTTTCTCTGCATGTCCGTCCTCATGTGGACCGTCGCCCTCCGGTGGTATGGCGCGCCGATGCGCGGCGACGGACGGGTGCTGGCGGGGGCCACGGTGCTCTTCGTCCTCGCCTACCAGTCCATGGGCCTCCTTTTCGCCGCCCTCACGGCGAACATCCGCATCGCGAACAGCCTGGCCGGGTTCTACTGCGGGCCGGCCTTCGCCGTGGCCGGCGTCACCTTCCCCGCCGCCGGCCTGTCCGCGCCCGCCGTGGTGTGGAGCCTGAGCCTGCCGCTGACACACTATCTCCAGATCGTCCTCCAGCAGTGCACGCAGGGCGCGCCCCCGGCGTCGGCCCTCGCGCCCATGGCCGCCCTGTGCGCCTTCGTGTTCCTGCCGCCGCTGGTGTATGTGCCCCGGCTGGGCCGCCTGCTCCGCGACCCGGCTTCGTGGGGCCGCCTGTGAGACGCCTCGCCGCCGTCATCCGGGACGAATACCTCGCCGTGCTGCGCAATCCCGGCACGCTGCTGGTTTTTCTGGGCGGGCTCCTCGTCTACAGCATGATGTACCCGCTCCCGTACACGAACCAGGTGATCCGGGAGGTGCCTGTGGTGCCGGTGGACCTCGACCGCAGCGCGATGAGCCGCAGGCTCCTGCGCTGGGCCGACGCCACGGAGGAGGTGCGCCTGGCCGCCCCCGCGCCGGACCTCGCCGCGGCCCGCGACCGCGTGATGCTGGAGGGCGCGGGCGGCGCGCTGGTGATTCCGGAGGGCTTCGAGCGCGCCGTCCTGCGGGGGGAGCAGGCGGCGGTGGGGGTCTTCGCCGACGCCACCTGGTTCCTCGCCTACCGGCAGGTGCTCGGCGGCCTCTACAAGGCGGCGGCCACCCTGTCGGCGGGGGTGGAAATCCGGCGGCTCACGGCGGCGGACTTCGGGGAACGGCGGGCCCTCCAGGCCCGCGAGACGGTCCGCGTGGACGCCCGGCCCCTGTTCAACCCCTCGGGGGGCTATGCGTTCTATGTGGTGCCCGCCGTGCTGATCCTCGTGATGCAGCAGACCCTGCTCATCGGCGTCGCCGTGATGGGCGGCGCGCGCCGCGAGGGGCTGGTCGCCTCCGCCGCAAACGCCGGCGCCCTGGCCGTGCTCGTCGGGCGGGCCTTCGCCTACGTCACCTGGTACAGCTTCTACCCGCTCTTCTACCTCACCGTGGTCTACCGCGCCTACGACTTCCCCTCGCCCGGCGACCCCTTTTCGGCGATGGTGTTCCTCGCACCCTTCCTCGTCGCCGTCGCCATGCTCGGCATCACCCTGGCCGGCCTCTTCCGCTCGCCCGACGACGCCATCCCGGCCCTGCTCTTCACGTCCGTGCCGATGGTGTTTCTCATGGGCTTCGCATGGCCCCTCGAGACCCTGCCCGTGGGACTGCGCTGGGCGGCCATGCTGCTGCCCGCCACGCCCGGCGCCCTCGGCTTCGTGCGCATCAACCAGCTGGGCGCCTCCCTGGCGGAGGTTTCCGGGCTGTGGTTTCTTCTGTGGGGTCTGGCGGCGGTTTACGCCGTGCCCGCATGGTTCGCCGTGCGCGGGGAGCTGGCCCGCGCCGCCCCACGCCCCCTGTGAATTCTCAAATTTGAGCTTCGCCCTTTCCGGCTTGCGCCGGGCGGGTCGGGAAAGGGCATAATGCGGCGCGTTTCACGGCGGCGCGGACGGCCGCCCACATGGGATTCATCGAAATGGCAGTGTTTCAGCTGGAGCCGGGCGCGATCCGGAAGTACATGTACGGGCTGTCGGCGGTGTATTGGGCGCTGATCTTCAGCGCGTGGGTGGGCTACCCCAAAGACCACCACTACAGCATCATGACCCACACCTTCAGCTTCCTCGGCAGCTGGGCCGACAAGCACAGCCCGCAGTGGTGGTGGCTGTTCTCCGTGGGCATGGTGATGTGGGGGCTGGGCATGCTGCCCGTCACGCTGTACCTCCGCAGGCGCCTCTCCGCCGTGTCCCCCTGGGCGAGCTGGGTCTTCGGGTTCTTCTATGTCGTCGGCGGCTTCGGCATCGCGCTCGTGGGCGTTTTCCCTGACGCGCCGGGCGAGATCGTCGCCGGGGCCGGGTACACGTGGACCAAGGTCCACGCAAAGGTGGCCATCGCCGCCTTCGCCGGGTTCTTCCTCGGCAACCTGTGGATGGGCGCGATGCTCCTGCTCGACGGGCTGTCGGGACAGCGGCTGGAGGACGCGTCGTCGGCGCGGTTCCAGTACACCACGCTGCTCTGGCCCTACCTGTTCTGGCTGCCCATCCTCTGCACGGGGATCGGCTTCCTCGTGCGCTGGGAGTATGTCTACGCCGCGAAGAAGGCGGCGGCCGCCGCCGCGGGCGCATCCATCGGCAGCTCCTGGTCCGAGGCCATGAACACGCGCTACTCGTTCCCCCTGTGGGAGAACATCCTCATCTACACGCTGTTCCTGTTCCTCGTCTGGATGGTCACGGCGCTCACGGCCGCCGACCCGGACATGGACTAGGCGCGCGTCCTATTTCCTCACCAGCCAGATTTCGGCCACGCGGGAGCGCTGGCGCCAGCCGAGGCTTTCCTCGCCGGCGGGGGCCTTCCAGGTGACGACCAGCTTGCGGTCTTTCACGGCCTCTTTCGGCACGCGGTACTCGCGGACCTCGCCGATTTCGGTCTTTTCCTTGTCGGACTCCACGCGCGCACCGTCCACCAGCAGGACCTCCTGCCCGTAGCCGCAGGTGCGCACGACATAGTCGCCCTTCGGGTCGAGACCCTCGTAGACGGCGGCCTCGGGCCAGTCCATGGTGACCTGCCACGACAGGCGCTGGCGGCATTTGCCGTTGTCGAGCCACCAGAAGAGGGGCTCCGGCCGCGCCTCCTCGGCGGGGTTGCTGAAGAAGATTTCGGCGCGCTGGATGCGGGGCGACCGCGCCGTGTGGCCGATATCGTCGTAGAACCCGCCGGGGCCGGGATCCTCCCACAGGGCGATTTCGCGCAGCCGCGCAACCTTATCCTTGTCGGAGGACATCGCGGCGACCTTGGCAAACTCGTCCTCGAGCCACCAGCGGTTGTTGAGGGGGATGTCCAGGAAGTCAAGGGACGCGCCGCGCTCGGCACCGCTGGCATAGTACTGCTCCACGCTGGACTGGAGGCCGATGGAGCGGTACAGGTCGTCGTAGAGGCGCACGACCCGCCCGCGCAGCTCCGGCGCGGCGGGCTGGGTCTCGGCGCGGCGCAGGATGTCCGCCGCGCGGGCCATGGCGCTTTCAGGGCCCGTCACTTCGGCTTCCAGAAGCGCGGCGTTGGCGGCGCGCTCCAGGGCGGTCTCGTTGAGCAGCCGCGCGCGGACAAACGCGTCGTAGTACGCCCGCACGAGGCACATCTGCCAGCGCCAGTTGTCCGCCCGCTCCGGATGGCCGCGCTCCAGCTCCTGCCAGAGCCGCAGGGTGCCGTTGACCGCGCCGTTCGCCGCGAGGCTCCCGCGCCAGTTGTTCTCCAGCGCGAGGATGCCGTCGGCCGCGCGCTCCGTGTCCGCCGCGCCAAAATACACGCGGGCGTACTGCGTGAGGATGTCGCGCACCGGCGTGGCGGGGTCCCAGCCAAGGGCGCTCCAGACGGTCTTGTTCAGGTCGTCGTGGACGCCGTCGGAGTACGTGATGAACCCGTCGCAGTAGGGGGCGAACCAGTTGTGGATGTAGGCGTATTGCTCGGGGCGCGGGTTGATCGCCTCGCGGCCCAGGGTGAGCGCGTAGGCCTGGTCCCACCAGGGCACGGGGTACTGGCACAGCTTGTTGTGCGTGATGTCGGGGTACATGCGCAGGCCGTAGCGCTCCGGCAGGCGGTTGCGCAGCAGCGGGATGGGCGGGCTGGACGGCCCCCCGCACAGACCGCCGAGCCAGGACGGGGTGTGGTCCTTGACATGGTCGAGCACCTGGCCCGTCTGGGCGAGGTCAAAGCCCTGGAGGGAGAGCCAGATGCGGGCCTCAGGGTGGCGGCGCTTCAGCACCTTCGACAGGTCCTCCAGGAAGGGCAGCACCTTGTCCGGCGGGTTGTCGCCGGGGTCGCCGCCGGGGAAGAACACGCCGTCGAGGCGCGGCGTGGCGGCGTAGAGCGCGTCGTGCTCCGCCAGCAGCGCGTCGCGCTGCGCCGTGTCGCCCAGATCGAAGGTCGCGGGCGCCCAGATCCAGTATTCCAGGCCGTAGCGCGCGCAGATTTCGCTCATGCGCACGTTCATCTCCTCGCGCGTCGTCTTCATCACCGACGACGGCTTGTCCTGGAAGGGGATGTTCTCGATTGCGTTTATGCCGAAGAAGGCCAGCTCGCGGATGTGGCGGTCGAAGCCCGCCGCGTCCCACGCGTCCCACGAGTTCGCCGTGGCGCGGAAGCCGAGCTGGTGGCCGCGGATCGGCGACGCCGGGGCCGTGGCCAGGTCGAGCGCCGCAGGCAGCGCCAGGCCGCCCTCCGAACAGTCCGCGTGGCGCAGGAGCGCGCCCACGGCGTAGAGCGCGCCGCGCGGGTCCGCGCCCAGCGCCCACGCCACCGGGGCCGCGCCGCCGCGCCCCGGCTCCACCAGCAGCCGGTAGCCGTCGGTGCGGCGCTCGGGCAGGTCTTTCCCCTTGCGCACCGGCAGCGGGCGCGCCCATCCCCGCACCTTGCCCTTCTCCGGCGCGGCCACCACGATCACCGGGCGGTCCTCCCCGGGCCAGTCGGTCGCCCGCTCCAGGCGCAGCCCCGTCCGCTTCTCCACCTCTTCCACCAGCACCACTGCGGCGGTCTCCTCCACCGGCGGCAGCTCGCCGGGCCGCGTCAGGACCACGGCGCGCGAAAAGTCGGCCAGGTCGCCGGCGCGTGCGGCGGGCGCCGCAAGGACGCAGCCGACGGCCAGCAGCAGAAAGAACGCGGGGGGAAGGATGCGGTGGGGCATGGGGTTCGCCCTCCTTTCTCGGGGGGTACGGGTTCGACGCTCAGAGGCCGTCGGGCAGTTCGTGTTTCCGGCGGGGCGCCCGCGCGCCAAAGGCGGCCAGGCACAGGGCCCCGTAATAGCAGGCCACGCACAGGATCATGACAGCCCGGGGCGCGGCGGTGTACCGGTCGAGGAAAAACATCCAGCCGGAAACCGCCAGCAGCACGGCGCCCACGGCGAGAAAACGGTTCTTCTCTCGCACCGCAAAGGAAAGCGTCCACAGCGCCGCCGCCAGGCCCAGCCAGCCGTAGAAGAGACCAATCTCCTCGCGCGGGGACACCTTTGAGGACAAAGCGAAGAACGCCACTGCCATAAAGGGCAGCGCGCACGCCGCGCCAATCAGCAGACGCTTCAGGCTGGGCCGCAGGAAAACCAGCGCGGCCAGCAGGAAGAGGTGCAGCAGGGCGACGCAGGCGAACGCCGCCAGCATCTGGTCCGACAACAGCCCCGCCGCGAGCGCCAGCGCGAGCGCGCCCAGCACCCACCGCCCCGTCCACGTCCGCCACCCCCGCAGGTCCAGCGCGGCCAGCAGCGGCAGCGCGGCC
>JAAYBR010000118.1 GCA_012730045.1 Candidatus Hydrogenedentota bacterium
GAACTGCGCCCCCAAAGAGCAACCACCGATGAACACCGATGAACACCGATAATGAAGAGAGAATGGTTTCCAGCCTCCCATACTTCCCATACTTCCCATAACTCCCATCCCCGCCTGACCCGCCACAAAGGCGGTACTTTCTTAGCAGGAGGCCGCCCCGGCCGACGCGGCAACCTCTTGTCGGAAAGCCCCGGGGCTTCCCGCTTCCCCCCCCGCGGCGGGCGGCGGCGGCGTCAAAAGGTTTTGCATTTGGGAAAGAAAGGACTATGATAAGGGGGAGGCGCGCGGCGATGGTGCCGCGGCGCCGCCACACCCCGGCGCGTGCCGGGAGGGAGGATCTAGAGATGGCTGAGAAGAAATCCTGCTGCGGCGGGAAAAAGGCCTGCAAGGGAAAAACCGCCCGGGAGAAGGTGGTCCGCGTGGTGGAGGAATATGTGCCCAAGTCCGTGAAGGCGGCGATGGAGAACCCCGGCGCGGTGCCGGTGAAGGCCGCGCGGGAGCTGGCGGACGTCCAGCACGCCCTGGCCGTGGCCGCTTTGGACCTCTCGGAGAAGCTTCAGGACCGGACCGAGGGGCTGGTGAAGTCCCTGCTGGCCAAGCGGGAAGGCATTCCCGAAGAGCTGCGCGAGGCGGCGGGCGAGTGGTCGCGCGCGGCCTGCGCGGGCCGCAGGGAGCTGAAGACGGCGGTGGACCGCACCCACAAGCTTCTGAAGGCCTTCCTGGACAAGACGGAAAAGGCCGCAGCCCCCGCGCCCAAGGCAAAACCGGCGGCCAAGGCCGCGCCGAAGAAGAAGGCGGCGGCAAAGAAACCCGCCGCGAAGAAGCCCGCGGCCAGGAAGAAGGCCGCCCCCAAGAAGCCGGTCGCCTGATTTGCGCCTGAAACAACAGCGGTGCGCCCCGCGCACGGGTTTGCCTTTGCGCGGGGCCGCTTGATAGTATTGAGTGTCCCCCCCGGAACGCCGGGACCCGGGGACCATGTGTGAAAGACCCTCAGCGGGTTGGAGATTCCGGCATGCGAAACGGATTGCGCGTTCTAGTTGTGGCGCTGGTGGCCGTGTGGGCGCTTCCCGTCCACGCGCAGTGGACGTGGACCCCCCAGACCGGCCGGTGGGTCAACCTCAAACGCCTGCCCAAGGAGACGGCGGAGCTGCAGATCGAGCACGCCCGTGCGCTCATGCTGGCGGGCGACCACCGCAAGGCCATGAAGGAGACGGAGAAGTTCACCCAGTTCTACGCGAACGATCCGCTGGCCGACGAGAACCAGTACCTGCGCGGCGAGATTCTGATGGCCCGGGGCCGGTGGATGGACGCGGCGAAGGAGTTTCAGAAGCTGCTGGCCAGCCACCCCGAAACGAAACGCTACGGCGACGCCATGGCAAAGCAGTACGAGATCGGCGACAAGTACTACGAGAAGGGCCTGGAGCGGATGCAGAAGCGCTTTGTCCTGCTCAACAGGAAGCGCCCCCTCAAGCACGCCGCCGAGGTCTACGGCATGGTCGTCGAGAACCAGCCCTTCACCGCCGAGGCCGCGCAGGCGCAGTACAAGATCGGCCTGTGCCACTTCACCCGCGGGGAGTACACCGAGGCCGCCTACGAATACCGCCGCGTGGTCGAGGACTACGCGTCGTCGGACTATGTGGACGAGGCGTCCTACGGCCTGGCTGAGTGCTACTACAAGGCGTCGCTCTCCCCGGCCTACGACCAGGCGCCCAGCCAGCTCGCCATCGAGGCCATGGACGAGTTCAAGGCGCGGTACCCGGAGGACGGGCGCAACTCGGACCTCGCGGAGTGGCGCGGGGAAATGCGCGAGGCCATCGCCCGCCAGCGCCTCCAGACCGCCCAGTTCTACGAGAAGCGCCGCGAGTTCGCCTCAGCCCGCCTGTACTACGAGCAGGTGGTCGGCGAATTTGGCGAGACCGGTTCCGCCGAGACGGCGAAGTCCTGGCTGGCGGAGAACAGCGGCGTGACCCATGTCGGCCTGAAATACGGCGCGCGGCAGGCCCAGTAATGGGGCCCGCGGGGTCCGGAAGGGGCGGCGGCGGCGCGGTTCTGGCGCTCTGCGCGTGCGCGGCCCTGCTGGCCGGGTGCGGCTATTCCACCGGCAGCAGCCTCGACCCCAAGTACCGGACCATTCACGTCTCCCCCTTCTACGACCAGACCCGGGAGTACGACCTCCAGGCGCCGCTCACCAACGCCGTGACCCGCAAGTTCACCCATGACGCCCGCCTCCAGGTGGTGTCGGCCGACGACGCCGACCTCCTGCTGGAGGGAATGATCGTCAACTTCACGCGGCGCGGGCTCATTTACGACAAGAACGACGAGACCACGCAGGCCCTGCTGGTCATCACCGCCGGGGCGCGCCTCACGGACCGCCAGACCGGCCAGGTGCTCTGGGAGGACCCCCTGATCACCGGCGAGACCAGTTTCTACACCCAGGCCGCGGGGCAGTCCTCCGACCGGCTGCGCGGCAACGCGGAGGTCTTCCTGCCCACCGTGCGCTCCTTCCCCTCGGAGGAGGAGAACCGGGCCGCCTCGGAGGCCCTGGAGCAGCTTGCGACCGCCGTTTTCCTGCGCGTTGTCGAGCCCTGGTGACCGGGGATGCACGTCTCCGAGTTCCTCCAGCAGACCCGCGCGGGCGCCCTCTGGCCCGTCGTGCTGCTGTGCCCCGCCGAGAAGCCCCCCTTCAACCGCGACCCCTTCGAGCCCTACCTCGCCGACGAGGCCGTCCGCGCCCTTGTGGAGGCCTCCGTGCCCCCGGGCATGGAGGACATCACCTGCCAGACCTTCCACGCCGACGAGACCCATCTCGGCCAGGTGCTGGAGGAGGCGTCCACCTACCCCTTCCTCGCCGAACGCCGGGTGGTCATTGTCCGCGCCGCCGAGGCCTACCGGGACCTGCCCGCCTCGAAGACCTCCCCGCTGAACCTGCTCACGGCCTACCTCGACCGGCCCTGCGAGACGACCCTGCTCGTGATGGTCGCCGCCGCCGCGGACCGCCGCAAGCGCTTCTGGAAAATGTGCGTTGAAAAGGGCGTCTGCCTCGTGGAGTGCCCCCAGCTCGCCGACGCCGAACTGCGCCGCTGGATCGCCGACCGCGCCGCGGCGCGCGGGCGCAGGCTCTCCGGCGACGCCGTGGCCGAGGTCATCGAGCGCGCGGGCAACCGCCTGAACGACGTGGACAACGCCCTGAACATCCTTTTCGCCCACGCGGGCGCGGAGAAGACCACGCTCACCGACGGGGATGTGCGCGCCGCCTGCGCCGACGTCGCCGAGGAGACCGTCTGGACCCTCACCGACGCCATCGCCGAGTCGGACGCCGACAAGGCCCTCCACGCCCTCCACCAGCTGCTGGCCATGAACAAGGCCCCCGAGGAGATTCTTGGCACCGTCAACTGGCTCCTCGAAAGCGCCTACCGCGCCCTGCCCGAAACCGCCGCGCCCGCGCCCAAGCCCTTCGTCAAGAAGAAGGTGGACCCCCTCGCCGCCGCCCTCGGCCTCGAAAAGCTCAAGGCGGCCATGGCCCTCTGCACCCGGACCAATTTCATGATGCGCGACTCCGGCATCAGCCGCGACCTCGCCATGGAAATACTCGTCATCAAGCTCGTCCAGGGCGCCGCCGTCCGCCGCAACGCCGCCCGCCGTTCCCGATAAGAGAAACTCCTCAAGCGGAGTCACGGGGGCGCAAAGCACAACAACGGATCCGTCCGCTACTTGCCCGCTGCGGGGAGGGCCGTCCGGCTGATGCGGAACGGGGGGGGCAGCGATGGCGCCGTCGGGAAGGGTGACGCGAGCCGGCCTGTTCGCGTAGTTCAGGACCTGCAGGCGCCCGTCCTCCTGCACGATGAGGAAGGTGTTCCCGTGAGAAGGCGGTCTTCTGTTTCGGGCCGCACAGCGGGCGGCACCCTGTGCGTATTTCCAAACGCGGGGGGCTTGACAACCGGGAAGGGATGTGCTATTAAGGACAAAGAAGCTTGTTGCGGTCCGTTATGTTAGTCGTAGTGGTTATCAGTAATATGGGGGATGAAACGGGAAGGGAGGTTCCAGATGGAACGGTCGTTTTGGAATGCGGTGTGTCCGCTCACTCGTTCACTGACATTTCGCAGGGGGATGCTGCGCGAGGGGGTGTCCGTCGTCACCCTGATCGCCCTGCTCACCACCACCCTCCAGCCGTGGGGGCATTCCGCCCCGGCGGGTGCGGCGAAGAGCCCGTCTGCTGATGCGCCCATGGTGGTTGCCCGGGTGCCCGAAACCTCGCCCGCCGCGCCACTGTTGCCGCAGGAAGCCCTTCCCGCGGCGGACACAGCCGTGGACAGTTCCGCCGAGCCGCAGGCGCAGGACACAAGCAGTCCGGAATACTGGACCCGTGTGGCGAAGGTTATGCCGACGGCGGGGAGGACGTCGCAGGAGGACGTGCAGGCGGTGCTGGCCAAGGCGCGGACCATCCGGTCCCCCAAGGCACGGGATGGCCGGCCGCAACGGCCGGATGTGCGGCGGTACCGGCCCGGCGCCCAGGATTCCGCCCCGGCGCCGGCCCCGTCTTCGGGAAGCGCCCAGGACGCCCCGGTTGCCGCAGTCGAGAAGGGGGGCGCAGAGGGGCCTGCTGATCTGCTCGCGCGGGGCGACACGCTGCTTCGGGAGAACAGGCTTGCCGAGGCCATGACCGCCTATTTCCGCGTGGTGGACGAGTTTCCGGGGTCGGCGGAGTCCGCCGCGCTGGACAATGTGGTGAACGCCCTCGCATGGGACGCCGAGGCCGGGGCGGTGGACCCGGTCCAACTGCTTTCCTTTGTGGACAGCCTGCCCGGCCCTGCGTCGTGCCGGTCGGAGAAGTCAACCTACTGGGTGGCTGCGGCCAACCAGATCGCCGGAGAACACCTCCTTGTCGCGGGAAAAGACCAGGAGGCAAAAGCCTACTTGGAGAAGGGCCGGGGCGCGGCCCTTTCGGCCATGCGGGACCTGCCCGCGTCGCCCTACCAGATATTCTTCCCGGGCCACTTCATCCGCAGTTGCCGTCTGCTGGGGGGCGACGAGCTTGTCAAGGGCGTGGAGACCCTGAAGGCGCTGGTGCGCGGGCAGGAGCGGACAACCATGCTCAAGTTCGCCGCGCGTCTGGCCCTGACCATGTCCATCCACCGCGATTTCAACGACATCACCGAAGCCGCCGTGCAGTGCGGCAGTTTGCTGGACGAGTACGAGGGGTCCGATCCGGCGCGCATGCTGGACGAGCGGACCGGCGAGCCGAACGTCCGGGCGCATGTCGAGTTTGCCCTGGGGTACGTCCGGTTCCAGATGAGCCATTTCGGGACGGCCCGCAGGCATTTTGAGGCCGTCGCAAAGGAGCACCCGGAGAACGCGCGCCTTGCCGACGCGTCCCTGTACATGGCCGCCTACCTGACGGAACTGGCGGCCCCGAACGACTACCCGGGCGCCGTCGCGGCGTACAGCGGCTATCTTGAGCGCTCGCCGGGCGGCGAGTACACGCCCAAGGCGCTGGTGCGGATGGCGGCGGCGTATGACCGGGCGGGCGAGCTGACCGCGTCCGTGCAACTGCTCCGCGAGACGGCGGAGACCTTCTCCTATCTTCCCTGGACGGAGCAGTTGAAGGCGAACATCGCGGACCGCGAGGCGGCCATTGCGGCCGGCATGGAGAACAAGCTGCGCGCGGACCGCCTGCGCGGCGACCACGGCGAGGGGCTGTGCGGCCCCTTCGCGCTGGCCCTCCTGCTGCAGGACGCGGGCATGGAGGCGGACGTCCTCACCCTCGCGCGCGAGGCGGGCAGCGATGCGTCGGGCACGTCGCTGGCCGGGCTGCTGGCGGCGGGCGCCGCCCGGGGGCTGGGCCTGTCGGCGGCCCGCATGGAGAACCTGTCGGACCTGCGCACGCCCGCGATCGCCCATCTCGCGCCCAATCATTTCGTGCTGGTCCGCGCCGTGGAGGCGGACGGCGTGCTGGTGGAGGATCCCTCGGGGCAGCGGCGGCTCACCCGGGAGGCGTTCCAGAGCGCCTTTTCCGGCTTTGTCCTCACCACGCAGAAGCTTGAACCAGACTCCCCCTGGCTGTCCCAGGAAGTGCTGGAGTCTGTCCGGGGCGCCTGCGAGGAGTTTTTCACAGACCTGAACGAGGGATACTTGCAGTGCATTAACCAGCAGTGCATACCGCTGTGCCCTGTGGACAAGTCCACGGGGTCCAATTTCAGTCCGGGCGACGCCAACATGCAGAGTTTTTCGGGGCCGGGGTTGCCCCAGCGGCTGAACACCCCCACCACGCAGCCCCAGATGCTCTGGTCGCCGCCGGGCGTCAGTCTTGGCATGACCACCAACCACCGCGCGCTGAAGATGCAGAACACCGACATCTCCCTCACCACGCGCGGTGGTCTCCGGCTTGAGTTCACGCGCAAGTACTCCAATCCCTGGGGCGACCATACCGCGTACATGCGGGACCAGAACCGGCCCTACAAGAACAACCTCGGAAGCGGCTGGTGGCACAGCCTGAACACCCACGTCCGAGCGTCCATCGAGGACGGCTATGCGTACTATCTGGACGAGTGCGGAAACACCAAGCATTTCACCCGCACGGACACCTATGACCAGGACGGGAAGCGGCTGTATTCGCGCACGCCGTGGGACACGGAGGGCGAGGACACAAACGCGCTGAGGGAGGAGCGGTCCGTTGTGCTGCGCCAGGACCCCTCGGCTAAATGGTTCGAGTTGATCCGCGGCGACGGCATGACCTACCACTACAGTGCCCCCATTCACGCGGAGGACAAGTATTGTCGTCTGGAATGGTACCGGGACCGCTCGGGGAACACGGTTACCCTGACCTATTCGGACTGCATCATCACGGAGGGCGATCCGCCCGTCAACACCAACTACGGCCGGCTGTCCCGGGTGGACACCCCCTCGGGAGACGGCCGGTACCTTACGTTTACCTACTCAGGAAATCAACTCTCCCGCGTGGAACTCAGGGAGAGCGCCGACCCGTCCGGGCTGATCAAGTATGTGGAGTACACTTATGGCCCCTGCCACACGCTGCAGCAGAACGAGCAGGACCCCTATCCGGGCGAGCCGTTCCTGCGGTCCGTCCAGGGGGACGGCAGCACGCAGGACATTGTCTCCTACGAATATGACGCCGGAGAGTACAACAACGCCGTCCATGGGCGTTTCCCCTGGAAAATCACAGACAAGCGGGGTGCCCAGGCGGAAATTACCTTTGAATACGCCATCGTGCCGGGGGAATCCTTCGTTTCCGCAAACCGGATAACCCTGGAGGCGCCTGACGGTGTGGTGATGGAGGTGCAGAAGACAGACCATTACATGGCCGCCATCCGACACTATGATGGGACAACACTTCTCAGCAGGACTGAATATGCTCTGGGCCCGCACGGGGTGCAGACAACCAGCGTGGCGATGTACCCGGATCCGTCCCAGCCCGCTGCGGTCACATGGACGTATGGCTACAATGCCACGGACATCTACGACTTTCGCGCGAACGTTATGACGGGTGCGACGTATGAGTACAACGCGAAGGGCCGGGTCACGAAGGCGTGGCAGGGCGGGGTCTACTATCGCTACGAATACGCGGCGGGGAACGACCTGCATCCTGTGCGCATGTACGGCCCGGGCACGTCCAGCGACACGGACAAGGGGCCCGTCACGGAATACACCTACGACGCGGCGGGCCGCATATACAATGTCAAGCCGCCGAACATGGGGAGCAACGGCATCACCTACAGTTATGACGGCTATGGGCAGGTCATTTCCGTCCTGGACCCCGCCGGGGACGTGGAGTACTTCCAGTATGACACCCGGGGCAACCGGACCAGCCACACGGACAAGGGCAGCAACACCACGACCTTCACCTACGACGACCTGGGGCGCGTGCTCACCGCCACCGCCCCCGGAAACCGCACCACCGCCTACACCTACACCGGCGGCTGCTCGTCCTGCGGCGGCGCGGCGGGCCTCGTGTCCACCATCACCACGCCGGACAACAAGACCACATCGTTCACCTACGACGCCAACGGCAACCGCCTCACGGCCACGGACCCGATGAACCGGACGACCACCTACGCCTACAACAGCATGGACCGTCCGACCACCGTCACCCTGCCCGACAGCCGGACCATGTCCTACAGCTACGACAAGCTGGGCCGGCCGGTAGCCGTCACCGGGGCCGACGGCCGAATCACGCGCCACCAGTATGACTACCGGGGCCTCCTGCTGAAGACCTGGCTGGAGAACGACCCCGGAACCACGGCCGACGATGACACGCTTGTGGAAAACGAGTATGACACGCTCGGGCGCCTGACCAAGGTCACGGACGCCAAAGGGCAGATCATCAACTACACCTATACCGGCAGGGGGGAGGTCGAGAAGACCATACACGGGTCCACCAACCTGATTGACCCCGACCCGGCGAAAATATACCTCACGAACCTGTACGACACGTACGGAAGGCTCATAAAGACCGGCGCGTGGACCTTTTCGCCGGACAACCCCTACACCGACCCCGTCGAGTATTTCTACAACAACACCACGGGGCAGTTGACCAAGAAGCGCTTCACCAACGGCACGGACGTCAAGGAGATTGACTACAGCTACGACATCCTTGGGCGGCCGGTGCAGGTGGATGACTGGCTGGGCGGCACGGGCAGCGACGGCCACCATTTTGAGTACGACGACAACGGCCGGGTGACCACTTACACGGACTTTGACGACGCGGAGCTGACGCTGGCCTATGACGCGTACGGACAGGTCACCTCCATGACGGCCTACGAGGCGGGGAACACGCACGCCTACGCCTATGACACCATGGGCCGCCTCACGACACTGACCGCCCCCGGAAACCGCCAGTGGGGCTTCACCTACAATGACGCCGGGCAGCCCGTCTCCTACACCTGGCCCAACGGCATGTCCACCCACTACACCTACGACACGGCGGGGCGGCTGGAGAAGATCGAGCACAAGGACGGCTCGACGGTGAAGGCCGGCTGGGCCTACGAGCTGACGGCGGACGACAACATCGTCCGCATTGCGGACACGCGCGCGGGCGTGGCGCAGGCCTGGGAGTACGAGTACGATTCCCGCAGCCGCCTCATCCACGCCCTGCGGTTCGGCGACAACGGCAAGCCGCAGTTCCGCCAGGAATTCGTGTATGACGAGGCGGACAACATGACCTCCGTCACCACCCTCACCTTCAGCCAAAGGGTTTGGGACACCTTTGCCGATGGCAACTACACGGCCTCCCCGCCGTGGACGGTGCAGTCGGGCACCTGGTCCGCCGCAGCGTATGACCTCGCCCCCGTGCCCGCCACGGGCACCCGGACCATCAGCACCGCCACCACCACCCGGTCCCCCGAACTCCGGCTGGACTATTACCTGCCTCCCTCGCTCCAGGGCCTCTTCGACAGCTTCAGTGTCTACGTCCGCTACGTGGACGCGTCCAACTACCTGCGGATTGTGTGGGTGTGGGGCAGTCTGGTGGTGTACGAGACCGTGGCCGGCGTGGAGACGCAGCTTGCCATGTTCCCCTATGCTTCCATGACCATGGACTCCTGGCAGACGCTGGCGGTCCAGGTGCGTCTTGACAAGCTGGCGGTGTATCATGCCCCCAGGGGCAAGGCACCGCGCCTGCTCGGCGGAGACATTGCCGTGAGCACGACGATGAACACAAACTCCCTGCGGCTGGGGGTGTCTGGTCAGAGCGGGTTCCGCTTTGACAGTGTGTCGGTCCATGCGCGGTCGCTGGATGCGGCGAAGAGCACGACCTATGCCTACAACACGTCGAACCAGCTCACGTCGAGCGTGACGAACGGCACCACCACCAGTTACACCTATGACGCCTGGGGGCGGCTGCTCACCCGCACCGCGGGCACCGCCTCCGCCTCCTACGCCTACCGGGGCGACAAGCTCAAGCAGGTCACCTCCACCTTCCCCAACGAGGACTCCGTCGCCATGAACTACGACGGCCTCGGCCGCCGCCGCAACCGCATGGCCAACGGCGTCAGCCCCATCACCTGGTGGCGCTACGGCCTCGGCTGGGACACCGTCGCCGAGTACACGGACAATGACACGGACTGGGCCGTGGAGGGGTTCTCCAAGTTTAACGTGATGACGGACTTCATGCACCCCCTGGCCGAGGCAACCGTCGCCTCCGGGCAGCCGCCCGCCAACGCCGCCTACAGCTATCTGGCCCTCGACCACCTCTCCAGCACGCGCGGCGTCTTCAGCCAGACCAAATCCCAGACCGGCACGATGGAGTTCCTGCCCTACGGCGCC
>JAAYBR010000119.1 GCA_012730045.1 Candidatus Hydrogenedentota bacterium
ACGTGTGCCCCCGCGTCATTGCGGTGACGTGTGCCCCCGCGTCATTGCGGTGACGTGTGCCCCCACGTCATTGCGAGGCGGCCGCCCCGGGCCGCCGCGGCAATCTCTTGTCGGAAGGCCCCAGGTTCTCCACATCTCACGGGTGAACGGGCCCCTTTTCTGCCGCCGACGCTTTCAGCGCGAAATCCCCACGGCGCGCCCTCCCTGGAACGCGTCCATGACCGTTTCTTATCCGGCGATTCGGCGGGTAAACCGAAATTGACGCGGACGGGGCGGGGGGAGTAGGATGTCCCTGGATACCCGCCGTATGCCGGGGGGCGCGCGGCGGCGCAAGGAGAACGGACAATGCTGGGAAAACTCTGTGTGCTCGTCGTGGACGACGAGCCGGAAATCAGCGGCATGATCGCCGACTACTTCCGCGAGGGCGGGCATGAGGCCGGCACGGCGTCGAACATGGCCGAGGGGCTGGCCGCCCTGCGGGACTCCCCCGTGGACCTGCTGGTCACGGACATCGTCTATGCGGAGGGGCCGAACGGCCTGGAACTCGCGCGCCGCGCGCGGGAGGAGTATCCCGACATCGCGATCATCGTGATGACGGCCTTTGATGAGATGTACCCCCTGACCGAGGCGCTCCAGGCGGGGGCCGACGGCTACATCTCAAAGCCCTTCACCCTGAGCAAATTCTCCCTGGTTTTCGAGAAAAGCTACTGGGAGACCCTGTCCCGCACCGACTGGTGGGACGCCCACGTCCTCCCCGAGCGGAACGGCGTCCGCCGCTGATTCCCCGCCTCACTCCCCGAAAATGCGCGCCAATGCTGCCTGAACCTCCCCCATGTCAAAGGGTTTGCTCAGGAAAGCCTCCGGTTCCGGAACGCCGAAGCGTTCGGCCACCGTCGCCTCCGTGTGGGGGGTGCCCAGCTCCAGCTCGTTCACTGCCGTCAGGAAGATGACGGGGATGTGTTCGGTGCGCCGGTCCCCTCTCAGTTCCCGGTAGACACGGAACCCGTCCTCCCGGTCCCGCATGGTCACATCCAGAATGATCACGTCGGGGTGTTTCGAGATGGCCTGCCAGAGGGCGTCGTCGCCGTCCCCGGCCTCCAGCACGGACCACCCCTCCTCCCGCAGGAACTCCCCCAGCACCAGGCGGAGGTCCGCCTCGTCGTCCACAATCAGCGCCTTGCGTCCCGCCGCGCCGCCCATTCCGTGCCTCCGGTGGCCCCTTTGGCCCCTGTCAAGCAAATCCGCGGGCTGTGCGGGCGTCTGCCCGGACAGCCCGCGGACTGCTGGTTGACTCGATGACTTACTGGATCGTGATGGTCTGGCTGTCGCCGCCCTGGGCATTGTCGCCGCCCGCGGGCTGCTCGGAGGCCTTGATCTCCAGCAGTTCCATCTCAAAGACCAGCGTGGCGCCGGGCGGAATCCCGCGCGTGCCGCCGTCGCCGTAGCCCAGCTCCGACGGGATGAAGAGCTTCCACTTCGACCCGACCTTCATCAGCTGAAGCGCCTCGACCCAGCCGGGAATCAGGCCGTTGACCTTGAAGTTCGCCGGTTCGCCGCGGTCGTAGGAGCTGTCAAACACCGTGCCGTCCAGCAGCGAGCCCTTGTAATGCACGCTCACTGTGTCCGTCTCCTTCGGCATGGGGCCCGTGCCCTCGGTCAGCGCCTCGTACTGGAGCCCGCTGGCCGTCGTCTTCACCTCCGGACGCGCGCCGTTGGCGCTGAGAAACGCCGCCGCCTCCGCGTCGCTCTTCTCCTGCAGCTCCTTCTGTTTCGCGGCCATCCTCTCGCGCAGCACGTTCTGCACCTCCGCCATCTGCTCCTGGGTCAGCGCCGGCTCGCGGTCCTTGAGCATGTCATCCACCGCGGCGCCGAACGCCGCCATGTCCAGCTCCAGGCCCGCGCCCTTCACATCGCTGCCGAACTTCAGGCCGATCATGTAACTAATCTTGGCCGTGTCGTTCTCCAGCACGGCGGGACTCTTCTCCTTGGCGCCGTCCTGCGCGGAAACCACGGCGGACAGCAGGACTACCGGCATAGCAAACATCAGGGACGTTCTCATGGGGAATTCCTCGGGGTAGACTGCCGTTCCGGCTCCTGCGTTCCCGCCCGACAGGGGCGCGGCACGGAAGCCGCCTTTCCGGCAACTGCTGGCCAAGACAGTACGCCCCCCCGCACCCGGTCTGCAACTTTCCGCCAAGAGACAGCGCCCTTTGCAGCATCGGGAAAGCCACGGAGGGAGAGAGGGGGCCAAGAAGAATTGCCCTCCGACAAGCGTGTGGTGGGGTTCTGTGAACCCTGTGCGGCGCTGGTGTGAAAAATGAGGGGGTTGTTGGCCGGCGCTTTAAGGGGAGGATCGTAAATAAAACTTGAACTGCACGACAAAATATGTTATTTTATCGTGCGAAATAGGTTCGTGAAGGCGGAGCGCCATGGACATTGAAACCGCTGTTGCCGACTATGTGGAGCAGGTGACCGGAGAACGCCCGAAGGCGATGCCCGCGTTGGCTGCCGATCCGGCATGTTTGCCCGCATACCTGAGCCGCTCCTGGCAGGTGCGGCGGGTCACGCTGCTGGGGCGCGCGGTCATTTTCGCGTTTCCCGCCGATGCGCCCCGCATGGGACTTTCCCGCCTGATGAAAGACCGGCAGGTGCTTGTCT
This sequence comes from Candidatus Hydrogenedentota bacterium, assembly GCA_012730045.1. Taxonomy (NCBI): domain Bacteria; kingdom Pseudomonadati; phylum Candidatus Hydrogenedentota; species Candidatus Hydrogenedentota bacterium. The sequence goes on from JAAYBR010000119.1 coordinate 2,659, forward strand.
CCTGTCTTGAGGGCGAGGTCATTCCGGTCATTCCTGACCTCAAGTCCCATGAACGCAGGCGGCTTGTGCAGGCGCGGGTCCCCTTTGTCACGCCGGGGAGGCAGCTGTTCCTTCCGATGTTCGCGGCGGACTTCCGGGAGACCTTCGCCGCCGCCCCGCCGCCGCCCAGGACATCCATGAGCTGGATCGCCCAACTGATCGTGCTTCGGCACCTGCTGCGCGGCGGGATTGCGGACCGGCCCCTCGCTGAAGTCGCCAAAGCACTGGGCTACACGGCCATGGCTGTCACCCACGGCGTCAGGGAACTTGAATCCCTTGGGTTGTGTGTGAAGGTGCCCAGGGGCCGAGCCCGCGTGATTCGGTTTGATCTGGAGCCGCGCGCGCTCTGGGAGCGCGCCGTCGCGCGCATGCGCTCCCCCATTGTCAGGCGGTACCTTGTCGTGGAAGCGGGCGAATGGACCCGCGCCGCCTCCGAAGCGGGCCTCTCCGCCCTGTCCAGCCAGACGAGTCTGGCGTATAACGGCCCACGGATTGTCGCTGTTTCGAACCGGGAGGCGAAACGCCTTTTCGCAGAGGGCGTTGTCGTGGAGGCGTTCGAGGACGATGCCGCGCTCTTTCTCGAAGGATGGGCCTATGCGCCCCGGTTGACAGCCGCAGGCCCCGCAGTGGATGATCTTTCCCTGTGGTTGAGCCTGAAGGATGACCCGGACGAACGCGTGCAGGCGGCGCTTGCGGACAGGATGGAACAACGGACATGGTGAAGGGGCTTGCCCGGTTCAAGGAGCATTTCCGCGAAGAGAGCGGGCATTATGTCCTGATCGGGGGCGTGGCGGCGATGCACTGGCTTGAGCGGGCAGCCCTGCTGGCGCGGGCGACCAAGGATCTGGACATCGTTCTGCTGGTCGAGGGGCGGGACGGCGGTTTCCAGCGCAGGTTTTGGGAGTTTGTCCGGGCGGGCGGGTATGAAAACCGTCAGACGAGCTCGGGCGGCAGGGTCTACTATCGGTTCTCACAGCCCCGTGAACAGGACTACCCGTTCATGCTGGAGCTCTTCTCCCGCAAACCGGACGGATTAGACCTGGCGGGAGCCCCGAAAATGACGCCGATTCCGGGCGGGGAAGACGTCTCCAGCCTGTCCGCCATTCTGATGGACGACGCGTATTATGGGATTGTGCGGGACAATATCCAGGAGGAAGACGGCCTGCCCATGCTCAAGCCGGAGGGTCTCATTCCGCTCAAAGCAAGGGCATGGATTGATCTGACCGAAAGAAAAGCCCAGGGCTGCGGGGTGGATGAACGGGACATTCGAAAACACCGAACCGATGTCTTCAGGCTCAGCCAGCTTCTGACGCCGGCCAGACCCGTTTCCGTGCCGGAAACCGTCCGCGCGGACTTGCTGCGGTTTCTGGACCACTTTCCCGCGGATTCCCCCGAGTGGCCGGGAATCCTGCAGGCGTTGGCGGGCGGGGGCAGGGGGGGGACGCTTTCCGCCGAAGACATGCTTCGTGTGCTGGAGAGCGCTTTTGTTGTCCAATGACACCTCCCCTGACGCGCGCGTCGGTGCGTGTCCGACCGGTGAAAACGCCGGGGTGCCTTGGGAAGACCTCTAAGAAAGGGATGGTTCACATGAAGGCTCATCTTGGCGGAAGTGGCGTGTTGCTGTCGGCAATACTAATGCTTGCATCCTGCGCAACGGTGTCCGACCCCAGCGGTCAGCAGGTGCTGCCCCGCCGCGCGCCGGGGGTGTCGCTGCATGTCTCTCCGGACGGGGCGGACACGAATGACGGGTCGGCGGGAACGCCCTTTGCCACGCTGGAGGCCGCGCGGGACCGGCTGCGAGCGTTGCGCGCCGCCAATGCCCTGCCGGACAACGGGGCCGAGGTGGTGGTGCATGGGGGTGTGTACCCCGTGTCGCAGACCTTTGCCCTGGGTGCGGAGGATTCCGGCACCCCCGAAGCCCCCGTTGTGTTCCGCGCGGCGAAGGGGGAGGTGCCGGTCTTCTCGGGCGGCGCCCGGCTGTCCGGCTTCCGGCCGCTGGAGGACGCGGAACGGCTCGCCCTCCTGCCGGAGGAGGCCCGGGGAAAGGTGGTCTGCCTGGACCTGAAGCCCCTGGGCGTCGCGCCGATGCCCCCGCTGGTCCTGGGCGGCGCGGGCAGCGGCAACGGCTTCGCCACGCATCCGGTCCCCGAACTCTTCTTCAACGGGGAGCCGATGACGATGGCCCGCTACCCCAACACGGGCATGCTGGCCGCGGGCCGGCCCCTGGTGGAGGACGGCCACACGATCCACGGGATGAAGGGCAGCAAGACGGGCCGTTTTCTGTATGAAGACCCCCGGCACGCCCGCTGGGCCGCCGAGCCCGACGGATTTCTCTACGGCTACTGGTTCTTCGACTGGGCCGACTCCTATGAGCGGATCGCCGGCGTGAACCCCGAAACCCGCGAGGTCACCCTCGCCGAGCCCCCCCACACCTACGGCTACCGCGAGGGCGCGCGCTATTACGCCGTCAACCTCTTCTCCGAGATGGACCTGCCCGGCGAGTGGTGGCTTGACCGGCGGAACGCGGTGGTCTATTTCCTCCCGCCGTCCGACCCGGCGGAAGCCGAAGTGCTGCTTTCCCTCCTTTCGGAGCCCTTGGCGGCGATGGACCAGGCGGCCCATGTCCGCTTCGCCGGGATTACCTGGGAACTCGGCGCGGGCGACGCCGTCCGGGTGGCCGGCGGCGAGGACGTGGTCTTCGCCGGATGCACCGTCCGCCGCTGCGGGGGGGGCGCCTTCCTCGTGGCGGGCGGCAAGAACCACGGGGTGCTCTCCTGCGACATTTACTCCATGGGGCGGGGCGGGGTCAGCCTCAGCGGCGGCGACCGGAAGACCCTGGAGCCCTGCGGGCACTTCGTCGAGAACTGCCACATCCACCACCTGTCCCGGGTGGACCACACCTACACCCCCGCCGTGCTCGCGGGGGGCGTCGGCGTCCGTGTGTCGCACACCCTCATGCACCACATCAACAGCAGCGCCCTGCGGGTCAACGGGAACGACCATCTCATCGAGCTGAACGAGGCCCACAACGTGCTGCTGGAGTCGGACGACCAGGGCGGCGCGGACATGTGGGGCGACCCCACCTACCTCGGCAACGTGTACCGCCACAACTACTGGCACCACCTCGGCAACTGGCGGCGCGACCAGGCCGCGGAGCTGGGCTGCGGCCAGGCGGGCATCCGCCTCGACGACGCCATCTCCGGCGTGCTCATCGAGGGGAACATCTTCCACAAGGCGTCGGCGGGCAAGACCGGCTTTGGCGGCGTGCAGATCCACGGCGGCAAGGACAACCTGCTCCTGAACAACGTGTTCTCGGACTGCGAGGCCGCCGTCAGCTTCTCGCCCTGGGGCGAGGAGCGCTGGCGCGAGTTCATCAAGCCCCGCATTGAGTCGGACGCCATTGACCCCGCCCTCTATACGGCGCGGTATCCCGTGTATTCCGGGCTTTGGGACAATGCCAACGGCAACCACTTGAAGGGGAACGTCGCCCTCAACTGCGGCAAGCTCACCCTGCGCGCCCCCAAGAATGTCGTGCAGGAAGGCACCCTGACGGACCCGCCCGCGTCCCTTTTCGCCGCGCCGGATCGGGGAGACTTCACAATGAACGCCGCTGCCGCGCGGAGGGCGGGCGTTCCCGTCATCCCCTTTGAACGGATCGGGTTGTACAAGGACGCCTTCCGGAAGGAGCTTCCCTCGGAGGAAGTCGCCGCGGCCCGGGCGGAGCAATAGCCTGTTCCTGAAAGAACCACCCCCACCTAGGAGGGCAGCATGATGATGTGGCACCATGGGTTTAACGGGCGCGCGGGACTGGCGCTGCTGCTGCTTTTTGCCGCGTCCCTGGCGTCGGCGGCGTTCACGGACGCGCTGGAGGAGGCCTTCGTCTTCCCGCCGGACAGCGCGCGGCCGTGGGTCTACTGGTTTTTCATGGACGGCAACCTGACCCGCGAGGGGATTACGGCGGATCTGGAGGCCATGAAGGCGGCGGGCATCGGCGGCGCGATCTACATGGAGGTGGACGTGGGTGTGGAGCCCGGCCCCGTGGAGTTCATGGGGCCGGAGTGGCAGGAGATGCTCGGCCATGCCTTCGCCGAGGCGGACCGGCTGGGACTGGAGATCGCCCTGGCCGCCGGACCGGGATGGTGCGGCACCGGCGGGCCGTGGGTGAAGCCGGGACAGTCCATGCAGCACCTGGTGGCCTCGGAAACCCCCTTCAGCGGCCCCGGGCGGTTTGACGCCGTCCTGCCGCAGCCGAAGCCGCGCACGCCGTATTTCGGCGAGGGCACGCTCACGCCGGAGTTGCGGAAACTCTGGGAGGGGTTCTACGAGGATGTCGCGGTGCTGGCGTTTCCCGCCCCGGCGGAGGGCGCGCGGATCGCCGACCCGGACGAAAAGGCGCTGTACCGGCGCGATCCCTATTCGTCCATGCCCGGCGTGAAGCCTTTCCTCACGGCGCCCGCCGACCCCGGCGCGGCCCCCGCAGACCAGTGCGTGCCCCGGGACGGGGTGGTGGACCTCACCGCGATGCTCGCGAAGGACGGGCGGCTGGTGTGGGACGCGCCGGAGGGGGCGTGGACCATCCTCCGTTTCGGACGCACGATCACCGGCCAGACCACCCGCCCCGCGCCCCTGCCCGGACTCGGGCTGGAGTCGGACAAGTTTGACCCCGCGGCGCTGGACGCGCATTTCGCCGCCTACATCGAGACCCTGCTGGACCACACCGGCGCGCCGAAGAATCCCGGACGGGGGCTGACCACCCTGCATTTCGACAGCTGGGAGATGGGCGCGCAGAACTGGTCGGCGGACTTCGCCGCCGCCTTTGAAAAGCGCCGCGGCTATGCCCCCCTGCGCTTTCTGCCCGCCCTCACGGGCCGCGTGGTGGACAGCGTGGAGGTGACGGAGCGGTTCCTGTGGGACCTGCGGCAGGCCGCGCAGGAGCTGGTCATCGAAAACCATGTGGGCCGTCTGCGCGGGCTGGCCGCCAAGCGCGGGCTGGCCTTCTCCAGCGAGCCCTACGACCTCAACCCCTGCTCCAACATGGAGATGGGCGCGGTCGCCGACGTGCCCATGTGCGAGTTCTGGTCAAAGGGCTTCGGGTTCACCACGGAGTTCAGCTGCATCGAGGCGGCGTCCACCGCGCACACCACCGGAAAGGCCGTGGTGGCGGCCGAGGCCTTCACCGCCGCCCCCGGCGAGGACTGGCGTCAGCACCCCGCCTCCATGAAGGCCCAGGGCGACTGGGCCCTCTGCGCGGGGATCACCCGTTTCGCCTTCCACCGTTACCAGGCGCAGCCCTGGCTCGACCGCTTCCCCGGCATGACCATGGGGCCCTACGGCGTCCACTGGGAGCGCACGCAGACCTGGTGGGACATGGCGGACGCCTACCACCAGTATCTGGCCCGATGCCAGCACCTGCTGCGCCGGGGCCTTTTCGTCGCGGACATCCTCTACCTCGCCCCCGAGGGCGCGCCCCACGTGTTCCGCCCGCCCAGCTCCGCACTGACCGGAGACCTTCCGGACCGGCGGGGCTACAATTTTGACGGCTGCGCCCCCGGCGTCTTCCTGGAGCGCGCCGCCGTGGAGGACGGCCGGATTGTCTTCCCCGACGGCATGACCTACCGCCTGCTCGTGCTGCCGCGTTTTGACACCATGACGCCCCGCCTCCTCCGCAAGATCATGGAAATGGTGGAGAACGGGGCGACGGTGATTGGAGCGCCGCCGCGCAAATCGCCCAGTCTGGCGGACTATCCGCAGTGCGACGCGGAGGTGAACGAACTGGCCGCGCGGCTGTGGGGGGAAGGGGCGTCCGAGCCGGACCGCGCGGTCGGAAAGGGCCGGGTCCTCCTGGACGCCGCCGCCTTCCAGCCTTTCGAGGAGAAACCGCTCGCCGCGGCCCGGTGGATCTGGCACGCCGAGGGCAGCCCCGCCGTTGCCGCGCCCGCTGGAAAACGCTTCTTCCGGCATGCGTTTGAGATCGAAGACGGGGCCGCCGTCCAGTCGGCGCGGGCCTTCATGACCGCCGACAACAGTTTTGAGCTGTTCGTGAACGGACAGGCGGCGGGCACGGGGAACAACTTCAACGTCACGCAGGTGATGGAGGTGGGCGCCCTGCTCCGGCCCGGGGAAAACTTCCTGGAGGTGGCCGCCGGGAACGGCGATGACAAACCCAACCCCGCCGGGCTCATCGGCGCGCTGCACCTCATTTTCGCCGATGGAAGCGCGCGGGTCATCGCCACGAACGGGGAATGGACCAGCGCGCAGAAAAAGGACGGCGCATGGACCCCCGTCATGGACCTGGGGCCGCATGACATGGCTCCGTGGAACCTGAAGGGCCTCGCCCCCTGGCAGCGCGAGCTGTATCCCGACTACGACACGACGGCCCGCGTCCTGTCCGGCATGGGCGTGGCGCCCGATTTCTCGTCCGGCGTCCCCCTGCGGTACATCCACCGACGCGACGGGGAAACGGATCTCTACTTTGTCGCCAACCCCAACGAGCATGCCCTGGAAGTGGAATGCCATTTCCGCGTGACGGGCCGCCAGCCGGAATGGTGGGATCCCATGACGGGCGCACGCCGGGACCTGCCGAAGTTCTTCCCCGACACGGACGGGCGGACCGGCCTGCTCCTGATGCTGGAACCCGTGCAAAGCGGCTTCGTGGTGTTCCGCAAGCCCGCCGGGACGCCTCAAGAAAACGTCCGGAACTTCCAAAGGCCGAAGGCTGGGGCGGCCATTGACGGGCCTTGGACGGTATCCTTTGACCCGAAGTGGGGCGGGCCGGAAAAGGTGACCTTTGACAAATTCGAAGACTGGAGCCAGCGCCCCGAGCCGGGAATCAAACACTACTCCGGCAAGGCCGTCTACCGGACCACGTTTGACGCTTCCGGCGACGCGCCGGAGGGCCGCGTCCTCCTTTCCCTGGGCGAGGTGAAAAACATGGCCTCCGTGCGGCTCAACGGGACCGATCTCGGGGTCGCGTGGTGCGCCCCCTGGCGGCTGGAGATTCCGGAAGGGCTCCTGCGGCCCCAGGGCAACGAGCTGGAAATCACGGTGGCCAACCTCTGGATCAACCGCCTCATCGGCGACAGCGCCCTGCCCAAACGCAAACGCCTGACCTGGTCCACCCTCACCCCCTTCCGTCCCGACTCCCCCCTGGAGCCCTCCGGGCTCCTCGGGCCGGTGGAGGTGATGGGGGGCGAGATGATAGAGTAGGCACGACCATAGCCAGCACGAACAGCAAGATTTCTTCTGCAGAATGCGCAACCATTAAGATAGAAAGGGAGAATGATGCCAATTCCGGATGTTCTCTACAAATACCGATCATGGGATGATAGATACGGGAAACAACTTCTTATGAGTAAAGAAATGTTCTTTTCATCTCCAGCACAGCTCAATGATCCCTTTGACTGTCGAATCCCTCTAAACTTCTATGGAGGAACAGATGAGGAGATTAAATCAGAGTGGTTAGCTAATGCCTCCGAAAGATACCCACATCTACAGGGGAGAGCCCTAACAAAACGAATAAATAAAGACATAACAAGATATTCTAAAATACGAGATAATCCTAGTAAACGCGACAAAACCGAAGAATACATCGCGCGCGACCTACTGAAGGGTTTCGGCCTGTTTTCGATGTCCGCTAACCGACAATGCATACTACTATGGTCGCATTATGCCGATGCGCACAAAGGGTACTGCGTCGGTTTCAATACGAATATGCTAAAAAGAGACTTCATTAGTGTGAGACCAACGAATAACCCAAAGAGCGTCTGCGCACTCTTTCCTGTGAGTTATACCCATAGTTACCCACAATTATCCTGCTTTGGAACGAAGGAAGAAAAAATACGTAATCTAAACAGGGCGCTAACTACAAAGTCCAATGTCTGGCAGTACGAAGAGGAGTATAGGTTGATCATTATGAATGAATCGAATATTGCGATCACGTTCAACGAAGATGCGGTCAATTCTGTGATCCTAGGTGCTCTCATGGAAGAAAGTGGTCGAAAACTCCTTCTTGGCAGCCTAAGGAAATGGAGGAAGATTCCGAATGTCTTCCAGGCGGTGAAGAGTCGCCGCGCATTTGGGCTAGATTTTTGTTCTATTACCATTTAGACACATAATCTCAGCTTCTCCTCAGCTCAAGGACTAGGTACTGGAAATTGCGATTGACATATTCTCTTGCTCCTAGAGTCATGTGAGCAACTCGGTCGTGCCGTGTTAGAGCTATTCGTTGCATAGGCCAACTAGAGAATCTGTATTGTGTCTGCGAACCACCCAGAAAGGATGGACACACAATCTGAATCGGGGAGCTTTAGGACAGCGTGCTTCATTACGCCTGGTGCTGGACTCGACAGATGCCCCGAGAATCCACCATAATCGTTTTTCATCATTATGTACTCGTTGCCCCGCTGGTATACGCACCCACTAGGCAGACGCATTGTCTCGTTCCTGTCATTCACTAAACAAAGAGGGGCTTGTTTACAGATTCCCGCTCCAAATACAACGTTGATCTTGGGTGCTCCTTTCTCAAACCATAATAACGCATTCTTATGAAGAACTGGGGCCACGCAATGCGACAATCTAGTGGCATTCCCTTGCGTATCTTGAACTAACGCTGGCTGGTAAAATAGGACGGCGTCGATGGGACTGCTCTCGTGATCTCGGAAATAGTCTTCGGCCCAATGTGTGCACTGTGCGACGTCAGCCATTTCGGGAAGTCCGATCACCAAGATGTTTGCCTCACATTCGGAGCGGTGAGGGAAATGCTTTTTTAGATTGCTTGCTGCTGAATCAAATTTTGAGTTCATATTCTGCTGCTCGTTCACATGGTATGGAGACGCCACCAGCAGATAATACGATGACTTTCCCGAGTAGAACCGCCCATCAGTATCGCTCATCTCTCGCAGATTTATAGACCAACCACCCGATTGAATAGTTGTTAATGTATCGGAACAAGTCATCATAGACTCCATCAGCGTGTCAGTAAGGCATGCCCACTCTGTTTCAGTCGGGTATGCATGGTTTCTCCAGATGTAAACCTGAATGTTCTTCTTTAGTTGTTCTAATTGCAGTTGTATGGACACCTCAAGGGCTTGGCACATTTGTGCGAAATGCTCTTCATGCACAGACCTGCGGTGTTTCTTCAATGATAGCAGAGCTTTCCGGCCATCACTGAAGATCACTTCGATGTCTGCACCCGGATTGTCCTTCTTCATTGGAACTACCATTTGATTCGGCTGCATAAGCATATACGACTGCAGAATTTCGAAAAATGCACCCTGTCTGTTGTTTATATCTTCGCCTTTCGTTCTGAGCACTTGTGCATCCAGCCAGATTGAATCCACCTCGCGAAGTTTACCAATGGCGTCACCCAACATAAAGAGTTGGGCGCTACTCAGTGCATCTCTTCCTTTTAATAGGAGATATACGGGATGACAATGGTGCTGAGAGAGCCACTCTGGCGAGTAGAAACTCTGAAGAGTATTCAGTGCCGATGAAAGTTTCTTTGTATCATTATTGTCGAAGGGGCTCTGGCGTGGAGTGTTATAGGGGTTCTCTATTGTCTGCGGAATTGTGCCTGGGCTTAGCTCCCGCGAAGGTGCTCTGCCCAAATGAGACCTATTGCTGTTGTTTTTGTTATAGAGCTTTCTTTTCTTGCCCACTGATAGACTCCTTTCTTCTGGGGGCGTGACAAATGATAGTGTAACGTGAATGACTCTGCTGAGGACGGACATAACGATATTTGTTTGTCCTATTTGGCTTCTGCTTCATATAGATCGGCTCATATCTACGCTGCTCTGGACAGATCTGTCGGGAGACCGTGCTAGGGAGGCTTTGCATTCGGTAGTAGCCACATCCCACCTGCGGATCGATGTAGGCTTTCTCGAGCAAGACAGTACCGTATTCCCGAATCCGCCGGTCCAAGTTGTGGCGGGCGTCCTGGCACACGTTCCCCTGTTCTCGGCTTGCAGAACCGGCGCGACGAGTAACAGCTGCCTTCCCGCAAGAATCCGACGTTTCTGCAGGGCGGCTATGTAGGCATATTCGCTCATGTGGACATAATACCATATAGCCTGCGACTTGTCAATAGTCATTATAGGTAGATACGTGATGAATCAATTGCATGATGCAGTGTTCTACATAGAGACTCTCCCGCGCACGTGATGGATGTCGATCATCGGTTCAGTGGCGAATCGGCATGGCGGGAGTATCTGATCCCGCTTCGATGGCCTGAGAGGTTTGTCTGCCCGGCCTGCGGTAGCTGCCTGGACGCGCAATCCGGCAATACCTGTGGCGTCGCCCTTTATTCCGAAGAGCGGTGTATGGGATTGAAGGCAAGGTTCTTCTCTACAGAAAGCGACGTCGACCGCTGTGTATCCGGGCGATGTGGCAGGTTGTGGTCCACAGTAGTGACATCAGCGCATTGGGCTGCAAAGGGTGTTAGGATTGGGGAGTCACAAGACGGCCTAGGCATGCTTCACACGCTGCGCTACGCGATCGAGTGCCCAGTTGTGCGGCTTGCGGTGGTGGATGCGAAGTAGTTGCGAGCAGAAGAGGCGGGGGGACGGCTAGGTTGCCGGACCGAGGGCGAAACCTGATTGTGGTGGCCGCCGAGGGCGAAGGGCACGGGATTGGTTGTGTCCGTCGCCGACGAATCCCCGACCCCAGCTGTGAGCTGCTGCATTGGTATGTCACTCAGGCTATCGAGTCAAGCGGCACCTTATCAAACCGACGGATTATGAGCCTACGGCGAACGAACGGCTGCATTCATGACCGCGCGGTCCAGTAGCACCAACCCGCCGAAGCCGAACACCCACTGTCACGTTAGTTTCTGTTGCTTTGCTTCGGTGCCGGTTTTCTCGGGACCCAACAGGGAACTGAGGCCATCGGGATTTGGACGACCATCTTATTAAGTCTCGTTTCACTTCAACAGCCTAGTCTTGGCCTCACGGGGCAAGCTCCTTTATCAGTTGGTTCTGGATCCATGCATCTCGAACCAGCGTACTATACTACGCTTGTGTGACAAGGGCAGAACTAAATATGTTAGTAGACACTAAAAGAGGTGCAACTGCAAAGAGCGCGCCGACTGTTTGAGATCATCAGCACGGAGCCGAGCCCTGTACGCAGCGCGGACGCGCTCGAGCATCTGTGCAGGTCGCTTCAAACGGCCCCGCGTGACATCTGCATGCCGGTTTTTGGGCAGTTTGCCGAGGCCTGCCTCTGCCGGCTTTCTTCGGGAAAAAGAAACCGGCGCGTTGAATCGTATCTTGTCCGCATGATCCCGGTCATTTACACCCGCATAGACCGGGATTGGGCTCGGGAGCTGGCCCCCCGCATCGCCGGCCCCGAACTGCGCGGTCGGGCCAACGAGTCGCTTCTGGAGCTGGAAAAGGCTGACGGACCGGGTCAACCCCGCCCACAGAACGGTGTAAGGTGATTTATAGCAATAGGATGCGCGCGTTCTGCCTCCCCGCAGGGCACAGGCGTCGCGAAAGACGGTTTTTCCGGTTTTCGGGGATTTGGACACGGCCCCCCGGAGGTGTATAATCGCCGCAGGCAGTTATTCAACCTTTTAGAAAAGTGTTTCCGTGGCTGAACAGTACCAATTGATAGCCGATGCCGCCGGATGGGCGGTGTGTTATGAGGCCTTGCGGCGCGCGCCGCGCTTTGCGGTGGACGTCGAGGCGAACAGCCTTCACGCCTACCGCGAGCGGGTGTGCCTGCTCCAGTTTTCCACGGAGGACGAAGATTTTATCGTGGATCCCCTGGCCGGGCTGGACCTGTCGCCGCTGGGCGGCCTGTTGGCCGACCCGGCGGTGGAGAAGGTTTTCCACTCGGCGGACTACGACCTGGCCCTGCTGAGGACGCAGTACAACTGGACGGTCTGCAACCTTTTCGACACCATGTGGGCCGGCAGGGTGCTGGGGTTCAAGAAGATGGGGCTGGCGGCGGTGCTGGAGGACCTGCTGGGGGTCTGCCTGTCCAAGAAGTTCCAAAAGGCCAACTGGGCGCGCCGCCCCCTGCCGGAGAACTGGCTGGACTACGCCGCCAACGACACGCGGTACCTGCTGCCCCTGCGGGACCAGCTGGCCGACCGGCTTGAGGCGGCGGACTGCATGGTGGAGGCGCGGGAGATATTCGCCGCAGGCTGCGAGGTGGACCCGATTGTGCGGCAGTTTGACGTGGAGTCCTTCTGGACCATCCAGGGGGTTCGAGCCCTGGAGCCGCGGGCCCAGGCCATCTTCCGCGCCCTCTTTGTCTGGCGGGAGTCCGAGGCGAAACGGCGCGACACGCCGCCGTTCAAGGTGATCAACAACCAGTCCCTGCTGCTGGTCGCCAAGGCCGCCGTGGACGGGGAGGGGCCCCTGACCCGCGCGCCGGGCGTTTCAGACAAGACGCTGGCCCGGATGGGCGGCGGCCTCCAGCAGGCGGTGGAAAAGGGCCGCAGGGCCCCCCTGCCCAAGCCCCCCAAGCGGGGGGAGCGCAAACAGACCGGCAAGCCCGGCTTTCTCCAGCGGTACGACGCCCTGCTCGAATGGCGCAAACAGGCGGCGCAGCTTCGCGGTGTCGAGTCCGATGTCATCATTTCCCGCAGGGCCGCGAAGGAACTGGCGGAGAAGTGTCCCTGCACGCCGGAGGACCTGGAGGGGATCCAGTCCCTGGGGCCGTACCGCCGGACCTGCTACGCCGGCGACATTCTCAAGGTGCTCAAGGAAACCAAGTGACCGAAGGGGGCTGTTTCCCGCCGTGATGGAACCGCGCCAGCAACCTGCCGACGAGCCGCTCCGGGCGGAGGAGAGGGGCGGCCTTTCGCCCCGCTTCGCCACGGTGTCCCGCATCGAGTGGGTGCTCCTGCTGACGCGCTACCTGCTGTATCTGTTCGTCATCTCCCTGCATGTGTCCGGCATCGAGACGCTGCAGGCGGGAAGCCTCTTCGTGGCGGCTTTGGCGGCGCTGCTCCACAATTTCTGGGCGCACTATGTTTTCCACACCCGGCGCATCTCCCTGTTCTTCACGCCGGTCAACTTCACCCTGTACCTCTCCCGGGTCTGCCTGCTGGTGGCCCTGACAGGCGGCGAGAACAGTGTGCTGGTCTCCCTCTTCCTGCTGCTGCTGCTCGGCGGCCATGTGTACGCCCCCGACTCGCCCAACGCGCGCTGGGGTTCCGTGGTGGTCTGCGCGGCCTACGCCTTCACCGTCCTCGGCGGCTGGGCGGTGAGCGGGGTCAACCTGTCCTCCATGGCGGTCTATGGCAATTTCATCACCCTGGCCCTCTGCGGGTGGCTCATGGCCCAGCTCGGGCGCCTGCTGCGCGAGATGGAGGCGGACAACGAGGACCGCGAGCGCGCCGTGTCCTCTTCCGAGGCGACCATGCGCGCCATTCTGGACCATGTCGCGCAGCCCATCCTGGTGTTCGGCGAGAACGAGTTTGTCGCCGACGCCAACACCCCCGCCTGCGAGTTTTTCGGCCTGGGCCGCGCCGGGCTCGAGGGCCGGCGGTTCAGGGAGTTCCTGTTTGACGACGGGCTGCTCGGCGACCGGATGGCCGCCATGCGCGGCGCGGGCCGCTGGCGCGGCGAAATGGTCATCGTGCTTCCGGACGGCGGCGAGCGCCGGGTCTACATGCTGATCCACTCGTTCATGCGGGACCAGCGGCAGTTTTTCGTGGCGGTTTTCCAGGACATCACGCGGCAGAAGGACTTCGAGGAGGCCCAGCGGCAGGCCAAGGAGCGCCTGGAGCAGGCCAACGCCGAGCTTCAGCGGGTGAACAGCCTGCGGTCCGAGTTCTACACCACCGTGGCGCGCCGGCTCCGCTCGCCGATCACCGCCCTGCTCGGATTCGCCGACATGCTGCTGGAGGAGGAGATGGGGGAGATCAACGACGACCAGCGCGGCGCCCTGCGCAGCTGCCGGAGAAGCGCCCAGCGGCTCCTGGGCATGGTGGATGAGGTGCTGGCGGCGGAGGCCCCGCCCGACCCGGACCGGCCGGAATCCCCGCCCAACGCCGATTCACAACCCATTTTTCGGCAGTAGGTTGCGCGTTTTTCTTTCCTGTGGTGGAGATTCTCGCGTTCCAGGGGACTAATTGTGGCATTCTCTGGGGTTTTCATGTAAACTAGGGATACGTGAGGCGGGTTTGCAGGCTTGATGTGTGACGTCCTGCCGGCCGCCCTTTATTTATAGATGTGGTCAGAGCCCGTTGCCGCGTTTTTCGCGTGGAGGTTAGCCATGCCTAAGCGGGCGGCCATTACATGGACTCCTCAATCCAGGCCAAGGAAACATCACATGCACATCTCGTTCCGTGCGGGCAATCCCCGCCCCTCCACCTCCTGCCTCCGCCGCTTCCGCGCCCTTCAACAGGGCGCGTTTCTGTTTGCGGCCGCATTGCTGGCCGCGTTCGGCGCCGGGGCTGACCTGACGGACCTCTACGAAAGCGACGGGGTCCTCCGCGACCTGCTGGTGCTTCCCGGGGAGACCGTGGAGATCAACACCGGCTCGACTCCGCCGACCTTTCTGGTGGACTCGTTTCCCATCGGCTACCTGTACCGGGGCCGCGTGGTGGACGGGGCGGCGGTGTTCGATTTCACCGATGTTTTCATTGCCGACGGCGTGGCCACGACTGTCCTCGGCAACCGTCCGCTGGTCATCTCCGCCTCCGGCGACATGACCGTGGGCGCCAGTTTTGACGTGTCGCGCGGCAAGGCCGGCGGCGGTGTGGGCGGCGCGGGCGGCGCGGCGGGCTCCGGCGGTGTCGGCGGGCAGGGCGGCGGCGGCGGTGTCGGCGGCTCGGGCGGCGGTGGCGGCGCGGGCGGCGACGCGAACCCCGCGTCCCAGGTGGGGTATGACGGCGGTCTGGGCCTGGGCGGCGGCTCCGGGCTTTCCGGCACGGCGGGCCAGTCCGGCGGCAGTGCGCCCGCCTCCGGCGGTTCGGGCACGGCGGGCTATGGCAACGCGCCCAGTGCGGGCGGCGCGGGCGGCGCGGGCGGTGCGAACACCGGCGGCGTGGGCGGCGGCGGCCAGGGGTCCACAGTGGTGGGCACGGGCGCCGCAGCCAAGACGCGGGCCGGCTCCGGGGACGGACGCGGCGGCCAGCTGACCAATCTGTCCATCGGCGGCACAACGATTATCTACGGCCAGGTGGGTGATGACGGCAGCAACGGCAACACGGGCGGCGCGGCCGGCTCCTCCAATGCCACGGCGGGCGCGCCTGGTGCGGGCGGCACGGCCGGCGCCTCGCCGGCGTACAGCGTGGATCCGAATTCCCTCGTTCTCGCGGCGGGTCCCGGCGGCGGCGGCGGCGGCGGCGGTGCGGGCGGCGGCGGCGGCGGTGGTGGTGGCGGCGGCGGCGGCGGATTCCGTCCCCGCGGTGGCGGTGGCGGCGGCGGCGGTTTCAAACCCCGCGGTGGCGGCGGTGGCG
>JAAYBR010000120.1 GCA_012730045.1 Candidatus Hydrogenedentota bacterium
AAGAGCTGCCGTGAGGGGTGCGGCATGGATCATCCCCGGGCAAAGCGGTGTCGCCGCTTCGCTCTGCCACCGCACTCCACATAACAGACGGACTCCCCAAGAACGTGCGGGGGCTCCCGCGACATCTGACGCCTGACACGCCTTTCTTCAACGAGATTTCCGCCCCCGGGCGGTCAGGGGCTCGCGATGACGTGCGTTTTCGCGGTCATTGCAGCGACGAGGAAACGTCCGTCATGGCGAGCGAAGCGAAGCCATCTCGTTCCCGCCACGGCTCCGGTCCTCGCCCGTCTTGTCCGACCCCCAGGCGCCGCCCCGGCGAAACGCGCCCCGCGCGCCTTAGAGGCCGGGGGGCGTCACACCCCAGCTGTCGGAGTAGATATACTCCATGCCCACCCCTTCCACCAGCACCCCGTCCACCAGCAGTTTACCTTTCTCACGGTAGCGCACACCCCGGTCGGGCGTGAACACCACGACCAAGGCGTCGTCCGCCGGAATGGTGATGCGCACCTTTCCAGAGACGCCCTCCGGTCCGAACTGGTTCTGATTGGCGTAATACAGGTCGCAGGGCGCCGGGCCAACGTCCACGGTGATCTCCGTGTCGGTGTCATGGGGGTTGTAATAGAGAAACGTGGGGTAGGCCGGGCCGCGGTGGAAATCGGTCGCGAGACAGTCCAACTGCAAGATGTGCTCGTCGTCCGTGCGGCTGACGATCGCGCCCAGGAACCCGACGTAACTCGAGCCGTACAGGCCGAGGTCGGTCTGGGGTCCCCATTTCAGGGCGAGGGGATCGCCCGTCGCGCAGGGGCTCTTGCCCTGCCATTCCCGGCGCAGGCCCTCGTAGGCGATGACCGCGCCGGGGTCGCCCTTCCAGAAGGCGCTGGTCTGGTGGTCCGCCGGCAGCGCGTCGGGGTAAAACAAACGCGCGGCGTTCGCCAGATTCAGCATCCACTTGCCGACGGCGCGTGCATAGTGTTCGTTGTACCGGACCAGGGGCACGAGCGCCGCCGCCTGGGCGAAGCTGTTCATGGTGAAGGCGTAGCCGCCGTTGTTGTCAATGCTCCCGACCAGGCCGTCGCAGTCGTACCCGCCCCAGTTGCCCACCGTCACTCCCCACCCGCCGCGGCAGTCGCTGATGCCGAAGCACGACTCCACCAGATTGGTGCGGAAGTATTCCCCCCGTTCAGCCTCCATGCGGGCTGCCGCCAGAGCCCCGTACGGCGCGAGGACCTCGTAGTACGGGTTCTTGCCGTGCCCTTCCAGGAAACGCAGGCACGCTGCGGCGCCCCGGTAGTACCGCTCGTCCTGGAAACGCGACCCGGCCGTGAGGAGGAGCCAGGCCGCGCCCGCCGCGGCGTCGGGCTCGCGCCACTTGCCGTTGTCCACCGGCGTCCCCGTGCGGAAATTGAAGGCCGTGTGGTTGAAGTCCGGGACGCCGTCCGGGCCGGACAGTTTTTCGACCGCCTCCAGCCACCGGTCCGCGCCCCGGCGCATGATGTCGTCCAGCGCGCCGTGGCCGGGGTATTTGTCGGCGAGCATGGCGAACAGCATCTGCGGCCAGAGCTCGTACCAGAAGGAGCCCCCCGTCTCCTGCTCGAAGGTGTTGAGCACGAGCCCCAGCCCGTTCTTCGTGTTCTGCCAGGCCTCGCACATGCGCACATAGTCGTGCGTCGGGCCCCGCTTGTCTATGCCCACCAACGAGGCCCCGACCACCGCGGCGATGCAGGTGACCGCCTCCTGCCCGCCCTTTTTCGGCCCCTGCCGGGTATCGCCGACATACGAGTACAGCCCGAAGGTGGTCGCGTCCGTGTTGACCCGCGACTCGTCCAGCCAGATCAGCGGAAGATGCTCCCCCGTCGCCGAGAAGTCAAAGGCAAGCCGGTCAAAGGCCCGGGCCGTCTCCCGCCAGTCCCGCATCTTGAAAGGTTCCGGCAGGTTCGGCATCTGCCTCACGACCATGCTTTCGAGCTGGATCCTGTCCCACCACATGTCTCCTATTCTTCGCAGCGGGTGGACATTGGAGCGGGGCACCCTCGGCAGAAACTCCAGGGATGAAAAGGTGGCCCAGGACCCCGGAGGCCCCTCCACGCCCAGTTGTATCTGCACAGGGTAGCGGGAGTATGGAATCAAACAGCGCTCGTCAATGTCCAGCACCTTCTCTTCCGGGCCGGTGCGGCCCCGGAACAGCTCCAGGGTTGTCGGCCCGCCGGTGCCCCGCAGGTCGCCGTAAAGGCGCACGAACCAGGCCTCCGCGCCGCATCCGGACACGCGCACGCGCGCCCGGCCCGTGCCCGCGGGAAGGACCAGGTCCGACGCGACGGCCGCGGACCAGGTGCGCCCGGGGGAAACCTCCACGCGCAGTCCGCCGTCCGCAACGGACACCAGCGCCTCCTCGGGACGCCCGCCCCACCGGCCGGGGTCGGTCAGCAGTTCCGGCGTGTAGGGTTCCTCGGCGGCGCAAACCGCCGCAAGAAGGAGCACCGCCGACACCGCCGCAGAAAAGGATCCACCCGTTCGCATCAGGCACAACCTCCCTAGTTGCCTGCAGGAAAGACGCGGGTTCCGCGCCGCGCCGCCGAACACCCCATGGTACACCATCCCCGGCCGCGCGGCCCAGTCACCGGATCCCGCCGGATCGCCGGACAAGACAGCTTGAGAACCGGAGCCGTGGCAAGAACGAGATGGCGTCGCTGCGCTCGCCATGACGCGGAAACAGCCGTCATTGCGAACGAGCGCAGCGAGGGAAGCAATCTCGTTCTTGCCGCGGCTCCGGTTCTCACGCTGTCTTGTCAGGCCCCAGAGGCCGCGCCGGTGAAACACGCGCGCCGCAGCCGGGGTCTTACCAGCGGCGGCCCGGGGACGGCGCGGCGCCGCCGGGGAACCGTGCCATGGACAGGCGGACACTCGGGATAGCGGCGGCGGGCCTTGCGGCCGCCGTGGGGCTGGGGCTGCTCGAGGCGGCGTGGACCACGCCCGCCGCGCCGGGGGCGACCCGGCCGATGCTGGGGTCCCTGGGCATCGCGATGGCCCTGGGCGCGGTGTGCTGGCGGCGGCTCTGGTGGGTGCCCGCCCTGGGCATGCTGGAGGAACTCGTCCAGATCTTCGCCGGACAGCTCCCCGGCGTGTGGCCCACCCCCGCCCAGGCCCTTTTCCAGCACTGGTCCGCCGCCTTCACCCCCGTCAACCTCTACCCCTACCTCACCTTCCCGCTCCTCGCCGTCGCCGGGGAACTGGTATGGCGGCGGTTGCGCGGCAGGGCGCGCGCAGCCGCGGCGTGAAACATCCCCGCCCCCGAAACCGGGCTACTCGGAGCAGCAGAGGCGGCCGGAGAACGCGCCGCCGCCGTCCGCGTTCGCGACGGCCTTCACGAGCCACGCGATGGTCTCGCCGAGGTCCTTCATGTTGTTGAGGCCCTCGGCGTCGTTGGCGGCCTCGCCCTTTTCCAGGCCGAAGCCCATGTTCCAGTAGGTGGACCCCGGCACGATCATGCGGGTCATGAGGAACATGTGGTTGATGGCGTCCTGCACGCCGCCCGCGCCGCCGCGCCGCACGGCCACCACGGCCGCGCCGATCTTGCGGCTGAGCATGGCGTTGTTGGCGCAGGCCACCAGCCCCACGCGGTCAAGCAGCGCCGTGACCTCCGCCGAAGGCCCGGCGAAATAGGTGGGCGACCCGATCACCACGGCGTCCGCCTCCAGGATCTTCGCGATCCACGCGTTCATCTCGTCGCGGTCGTTCGCGCAGCGGCAGTCCTTGTTCTGGAAGCACGCGTAGCAGGCCTGGCACCCCCGCACCTCTTTGCCGCCCACCTGGATGAGCTCCGTCTCAATGCCCGCCGCGGCGATGGGCTCCAGCACCTTCCGCAGCAGCAGTTCCGTGTTGCCGCCCTTGCGCGGGCTTCCATTGAACGCGACAACCTTCATGGCGTTTCCCTTTCTGGTGACCATCCCGGCGGCACCGGAGCCGGCAGCGGAACCGGAGTCCCCGCATGCGGCGGATCAAGGATGTTGTTTGGAGCGCAAAGACAGCCTGAACGCGTCGGCCAGAACCCCCGCTGCCGCGACCAGGAGAACAAGCACAACCAGGAGGCCTGCCTGCGGCCCGTATTCGACCGGGCGGCCGATGAACAGGGCGACCGCCGCGCCTGCCAGGCCGCACCAGAGAAGACGGAAAAGCCCGCGCTTCCAGATGTCCTTCGGCGTTTCAAGCGGAGCGGCCTTCCACAACCACCCAGCGTGCATGTCCAATCCCTCCTGATGCGCCTGGCAACGTTCGCAGCCCGCCACGTGCGCCCGGGCCGCGGCCGACCGCCGCCGCCCGCCCGATTATACGTTCACACGGCACGGGAGGTCCATCCTCCAGGCAACGGTTCTTGGGCGGTGCGTGCCGCAGGGAAGAAGGGGGGGGAAGGCGCGGGGGGGCCAGGCAAAACAATGGCGTCCCCAAGGGGATTTGAACCCCTGTCGCCGCCGTGAAAGGGCGGTGTCCTGGACCAGACTAGACGATGGGGACGCTGCGCGCCGGACAAAAACAGCGCCGCAGGAACTGCGGCGCCGCCTGTCACCAGCGGGGTCATTTTATCAGGGAATGCCCGGAGGATGCAACTGGGCGCAGGGCAATCGCACCAAAATACGCCTTGAGCAACGCCTGCGAGCAGCATGAACGTCCCCCGGTTATGTGATTCTGTGTTTGTTGTCCCAACGGGACATCCGAATATAGCCCAGGCCAGGCCGCCGCCCGAAGGGCCAGGCCTGTCCTGGGTTGCACGTCCCAAAGCACTTCTTGCCCTGAAGGGGCAACCGAAATTTTCGCGCACACCCAAAGACAAGGCCGCGGAACGCCGGCGCTACGCAATCACGACCCGCGGCTCTTTTTCGTGCCGCCGGCGTCCCGACGGCCTTGTCTTCTTTCCGGCACGCGAATTTCGGCTGCCCCGTTGGGGCATGATGGTTCTGCGCGGGCAACCCAGGACAGGCCTGGCCCTTCGGGCGGCGGCCTGGCCTGGGCTATATGCGGCAACGCTTTCAGCGTTGAAGAGGTTGGACAAAGGGCAATGAGCGAAATCCAACCATAAAGTGCCCAAGGGTTTCAGTGCGATTGCCCTGCAACTGGGCGGGACGCGTCGGACCGCGCGCCCGCCCGGCTGTGGTACATTCTTGGCACGCGGGCGGGCGCCCGCAGGAGAGACCATGCGCGAGAAGACGGACTACACGAAGCTGCGGGTGATCCCCGGCCGCCCCTACCCGGTGGGGCCCGCAGTCTATGATTCGGGGATCCGGTTCACGGTGTTCAGCCGCCATGCGCGGCGCGTGTGGCTGGCATTGTTCGACGGGCCGGACGACACGGAGCCGGCCTGGGAGTATGAGCTGGACCCCGCGCGCCACCGCACGGGCGACATGTGGTCGGTGTTCGTGGAGAACCTGCGCGAGGACGCATATTACCTTTTCCGCATGGCGGGGCCCTGGGACCCGAAACGCGGCCACCGGTTCAACCCGCGCGTCTACCTGCTTGACCCCTACGCGAAGGCCCTGGTCGGCGACATCCACCGGGGTCCCGGATTCATGAAGTGCGTGGCCGTGTATGACCGCATGGACTGGCCGGACGACGTGCGGCCGCGGATTCCCATGGCGGACCTGGTCATCTATGAGGCCCATGTGCGCGGGTTCACCCGGCACCCGTCGTCGGGCGCGGCGCACCCGGGCACCTACCGCGGCCTCATCGAAAAGATTCCGCATCTGAAGGCGCTCGGGGTGAACGCGGTGGAGCTGCTGCCCGTGCACGAGACCGGGGAGTACTGGCTGGGCCGCTGCAGCGTGATCACCGGAAAGGAGCTGACGAACTACTGGGGGTACAGCACCATCGGCTTCTTCGCGCCGACGGGGCGCTACGCCGTCCGCGCCACGGACAGCGGGCACCTGGAGGAGTTCCGCGGGATGGTGCGCGCCCTGCACGCCGCGGGCATCGAGGTGATCCTCGACGTGGTGTTCAACCACACCTCGGAGGGGAACGCGGAGGGGCCGACGCTCTCGTTCAAGGGGCTGGACAACACCATCTACTACCTGATGCGGGACGGCGAGTACCTCAATTTCAGCGGCTGCGGCAACACGGTGAACTGCAACCACCCGCTCGTGCGCGACTTCATCCTCGACAGCCTGCGCTACTGGACCGCCGCCATGCACGTGGACGGGTTCCGGTTCGACCTGGCCTCCATCCTCGGCCGCGACCAGCAGGGGCATGTCCAGGAGGACTCGCCCCTCCTCGCGCGCATCGCCGAGGACCCCGTGCTCCGCGACGTGAAGCTCATCGCGGAGGCGTGGGACGCCGGGGGCGCGTACCAGGTGGGCTCCTTCGGCGGGTCGCGGTGGGCCGAGTGGAACGGCATGTACCGCGACGACACGCGGCGCTTCTGGCGCGGCGACCCGGGCATGGCCGGCGCCTTCGCCACGCGCCTCGCGGGCAGCGAGGACCTCTACGCCCGCTCCGGGCGCACGCCCCTCCAGTCCATCAACTTCGTCACCTGCCACGACGGATTCACGCTGGCCGACCTGTGGGCGCACAACCTCAAGCACAACGCCGCCAACGGCGAGGGCAACCGCGACGGCCAGGACGAGAATTTCAGCTGGAACTGCGGCGCCGAGGGGCCGGTGGACAACCCCGACATCCGCGCCCTGCGCCTGCGCATGCAGAAGAACCTCGCCGCCACGCTCTTCCTCTCGGCGGGCGTGCCCATGATGCTCGGCGGCGACGAGTTCGGGCGCACCCAGCAGGGGAACAACAACGCCTACTGCCAGGACAACGAGATTTCCTGGATGGACTGGTCGCTCGCCGAAACGAACGCGGAGCTGCTCCGCTTCTTCCGCGGGATCATCCGGTTCCGCGCGGAGAATCCGGGACTGCGCCGCAAGACCTTCTACCGCGGCGACGGCCCGGAAGGGCCGGACCTCGCCTGGCGCGGACCGGACGGCGGCCCGCCCCGGTGGGAGGACGGCGTGAACACGCTGGCCTGCGTCCTGCACCCGCGCGAGAACGCGGGCACTGCGGTGTTCATGGCCTTCAACGCCGCCGCCTTCACCGTCTCCTTCCGCCTGCCCGACGGGAACACCTGGCGGAAACGGGTGGACACGGGCGCGGCATCCCCGATGGACATGACAGACGGGGACGGCGCCCCGGAAGTGACCGGGGAAGTCCTGCTGGCGCCCAGGTCATTGGTGGTGCTGACGCGGAAGGACGGCTGACCGCTCAGCCGGCGAGGCCGCGCACCCAGTTCACCGCCACCCCGGCGACCACGGAGGCCAGGCCGAAGGAGACCACCACGGCGTACAGCGCCAGCACCGCCTGCCCGCAGCGGCGCAGGGTGGCGTCCCACCCGTTCACCATGGGCAGGCCCCCGAGCACAAAGACGGGCACCGCGCACGCCAGCGTGCCCGCGAGCAGCAGGGCGCGCTCCTCCACAAACCAGCCCCAGCCGCCCAGCGGCGGCATTTCCTGCTTCAGCCCCTCGCGCAAGGCCCATTCCATGCCAGACAGCGCATAGCCCGCCGCCATGTGGAGGACCGCGCAGGCCGCCACCCCCGCCAGCACGCCCCCCGCCATGCGGAACCACCGGATGCGCGGCTGCTCCTCCGCAAAGGCGCCCCCCAGGCGCAGGACAAAGTAGAGGACCACATAGGCCGTGAGCGCGACGGGCGCCACGACAATTCCCGCGGCAACCGCAGCCGCGCGCAGCGCCCAGGGGGGAATCCCGGACCGCTCCGCGAAATGCAGGCAGACCCCCAGCCACCGCGGATCCCCCAAGTCCCCCGCCCGCGGCCCCGTGAACCGCTCCGCGCTCATCAGCGCGGCGGCGGCCGCCTCCGCGTCGGCGTACTCCGCGACCACGCCCTCCACCTGGCCGTCCGTCACGGCGGCGCCGAAGCGCGCCAAAGCGCCCTCGATCCGCCCGCGGAGCCGGGCCACCGCCCGCTCGCGCGCCGCCGCCGTGAGGTCGGCCCGCCGCGCCAGCGCGCGCGACACCGCCTCAACCGCGCGCTCAACCGCGCGCTCCTGCCTGTCTGTGAGCCGCATGAAAATCCTCTTGCGCACCCCCAGCGGGGGGACCGCCAAAGTATAGACAAACCCGCCGCATGCGCGCCAGCCCGCCCCCGACTCAGCAGCCGTAGCCGTCCGTCAGCACGGGGACCAGACGTCCGTCCCGGTATTCGAAGAGGGTCACCGTGTGTGATTCCCATCCCTGCCAGGCGACCACGATCTCCGTGACGCCGTCGCCGTTCAAGTCCGCCGCGCCCAGCAGGCGGAAGTCCTTCTCCGCCTTCTCATTCAGGGGAAGCCAGCAGCGCGCCCACAGGGGCTCCGGGGAGTCTTTCTTCACGATGGCGGTCCAGTAGGTTGCCGCGTCGGCCGGTGGGGAACCCTGCGGCGCGACCGCAGGCTGACGGCGCAGAACCACGAAGAACGCGGGCACGCCGGGGGCCAACTCGAACGCCGTCACCGAGGCTAGTTCGGGAGCCTGGAGCGTTGCGGGGTCATAGGGCACCCTCCAGCAGTTGTCCGGGTAGGTCTCACACTCTTTGCGAAGGGCCTCCTCCAACGGCTGCGCCTCTTTGAGCATCCGGGCGCGGAGGGCCTCGAAGTGCGGCACTTCCTTGGCCGCCCTCATCGGGAAATGCCGGGCCGGTTGGTTGGTCAGTGCGAAGGCGCACCGGTGCCCGGATTCCGCGCGGCCGGGCTCCCGGGGCAGATAGAGAAGGTCCACCCGCTCCGACGGCTCCATGCAGGGGCGCGCCGGGATGGTGGTCTTCAGGGTGTATCCCCGGTTCGGGTCATCCAGCCGGAAGGCCTTCCGGGGGGCCACGGCGGAAGGGTCCGGCTTGACGGAATCCACGCCGCGCCAGGCGCCGTTATCAAACAGGGCAAACGCGGCCACGAGCGTTCCCGCCGGGACCTCCACGCCCGCTGTGTCCGAAGGCACCAAAATGAACGGCGGCTCCTTCGCCGCTGTCTCCCCCGCGACCGCCATGCCACCCGCCAATATCAACGCCGCTGCAAACCTCATCCGTCCGTCCATGACCGTGTCCTCCCGTTCAAGGCCGCCATGCCGCGAGTGTTTCCGCGCGCCGGGGGCCCGTTTCCCACATGACAGGCCGCACGTCAGTATACACCCCGTATTCCAACGCCGCGTCCACAGATACAATCACCCGCCGGGAAGAAAGGTTTCCGATGCCCACCCCTCCCATTCTTCTCTGCGTTCTCCGCGTCTCGGCGTTGGGTCTTCCCTTGCGAAGGGTGCCCGGCGGATTCTCCGGAAAAAACGAATGCCCCGCGCCTCTTGCGAGGCGCGGGGCGCGAAATTTAGTGCCGGCGACGTCCTACTCTCCCACAAAGTTGCCCTTGCAGTACCATGGGCGCTGGCAGGCTTAACTACCGTGTTCGGAATGGGAACGGGTGTGGCCCTGCCGCTATGGCCGCCGGCAAAAACCGGTTGTCCTGCGCGGCCCGAAGGCCGCAGGGGACGGTTCAAATTTCATTTTGACAGTGAATGCAAGGGGCATATCGCATGCAAGGACGCGGCGCGTACCCGCCGGGGGGCGGCATTACCGCCCCATTATTGCTAAGACCAAGTCTCACGAGTAATTAGTACTGGTCAGCTGAACACGTCACCGTGCTTACACCTCCAGCCTATCAACCTGGTGTTCTACCAGGACTCTTCAGGGGCTTGCGCCCAGGGAAATCTTATCTCTGGATGGGCTTCGTGCTTAGATGCTTTCAGCGCTTATCCCTTCCGAACATAGCTACCCGGCGATGCCACTGGCGTGACAACCGGAGCACCATAGGTTCGTCCAACCCGGTCCTCTCGTACTAGGGTCAGATTCCATCAAATTTCCTGCGCCCGCATAGGATAGGGACCAAACTGTCTCACGACGTTTTAAACCCAGCTCGCGTACCACTTTAATCGGCGAACAGACGAACCCTTGGGACCTGCTTCAGCCCCAGGATGTGACGAGCCGACATCGAGGTGCCAAACCTCCCCGTCGATATGAACTCTTGGGGGAGATAAGCCTGTTATCCCCGGAGTACCTTTTATCCGTTGAGCGACGACCCTTCCATGCGGAATCGCCGGATCACTAAGACCTACTTTCGTACCTGCTCGAGATGTCTCTCTCGCAGTCAAGCTCCCTTATGCCTTTACACTCTACGGCTGGTTTCCAATCAGCCTGAGGGAACCATCGCGCGCCTCCGTTACGTTTTGGGAGGCGACCGCCCCAGTCAAACTACCCACCAGACAATGTCCCGGATCCCGATAAGGGACCGCGGTTAGAGTTCAAAGATAACAAGGGTGGTATTTCAAGGATGACTCCATGGACACTGGCGTGCCCACTTCAAAGTCTCCCACCTATCCTACACATGTTATCCCTAAACACAATGCCAAGCTATAGTAAAGGTTCACGGGGTCTTTCTGTCTTGTTGCGGGTAACCGGCATCTTCACCGGTACTACAGTTTCGCTGAGTCCCTGGTTGAGACAGTGGGGAAATCGTTACGCCATTCGTGCAGGTCGGAACTTACCCGACAAGGAATTTCGCTACCTTAGGACCGTTATAGTTACG
>JAAYBR010000121.1 GCA_012730045.1 Candidatus Hydrogenedentota bacterium
CCCGGTGGTGTCGCTGACGCTCAACCACCGGCTAATGGCCCTCACCCCTCCGGGGTGAAGAGGGAAAGGACACCCGTATCCATAGCTTCATGGACAGAATTCCCGCCCACGGCGGTCAGGGGCTCGCCATGGCGGCCCGCAGGCAAGCCGGCGGGAAGGAAGGCGGCAGCAAGCTGCCGCACTCCAAGGTGCTCCGCACCGTGTCGGCCTTGGGGCAATGATGGCGCCGTCGGTCTTCCCGCGCGCGTTTCGCGCGCCTTGGAGTACGGTGGCTTGCCGCCGCCTTTCTG
The DNA here is from genome assembly GCA_012730045.1 of Candidatus Hydrogenedentota bacterium. Taxonomy (NCBI): domain Bacteria; kingdom Pseudomonadati; phylum Candidatus Hydrogenedentota; species Candidatus Hydrogenedentota bacterium. Next base: position 291 of record JAAYBR010000121.1, read on the forward strand.
CGCGCGGGCCTGCCCGCGCGGGTTTGCGCGAGCAACCTCCTTCGTTCCGAACAACCGTCTTCCGGAAACGTTCGAATTGACAGTCTCGCAAAGATGTGATAGCCTGCTGTCAAGGAAGTGACCATGACACCGACACCGCCACAGACCACCCTCTCCCGCGTCCTCCACATGGCGGACCGGGGTGCCACCGTGGCGATCGGAGGCTTCCTGTTGGCGGTGGGGTGTTTCAGTCTGTCGGTAGTGGTCCGGTATCCCCCACAAGCCTTCTATGTGCGCCCGCTTGACGAAGTCATCGCAATGACCCTGGGCTACCTCCTTATGTCGGGAGTCCTGTGTATCGGGGTGCTTGAGACCTACAAACGACACCGGCGGGGCCTGCCGGCGGGAAAACGTGCCCTTTTCCGCATCGCCCTGATTGCGCTCATATCGCTTATGGCGGTTCCCGGGCGGGCCATTCGTGAAATCATCCACTGGACCGATGGCCAGGAATGCAACTTCTCCGTCCTTCTGGCCAATTTGTCGTTTGGCATCCTGCTCTGGTGTGCCGCGGCCGCCGTGTGGCCGTTCAGAAAGCCTCCGAGCGCAACGGGGGACGGGGAAGAGCGCGCGGGGTGACCGGGGAAAGGGCAGGCGACTGTTTGGCAAGGCCCTTCCCTTCGCCATCGCGGCCCGCAGGCGAGCCTGCGGGAAGGAAGGCGGCAGCAAGCTGCCGCACTCCAAGGTGCTCCGCACCGTGTCGGCCTTGGGGCAATGATGGTGCCGTCGGTCTCCCCGCGCGGGGACGGGGCAGCGCCTATCCCCGCCCCGAAGACCGCAGGTTAACGCCAAACAACAAGCCGCCGCCACGGGGTTCCGTGGCGGCGGCGTCTTTTTTTCAGGGCTTCCCCCCGACGGCGCGGGCCGTCAGAGGGCGAGCATGAAGCTGACGAGGTCTTCCTTTTCCTGGGCCGTCAGTTTGAGGCCCTGGATGATGTTGAAGAACTCGACGGTGTCGGCCAGCGTGAGGAGGCGGGCGTCGTGCATGTAGGGCGGTGACTCCTTGATGCCGCGCAGGGGGAAGGTCTTGATGGGGCCGTCGGCACCGGCCATCATGCCGTTGATCATGCGCGGCTTGTAGAAGCGCTCGGCCTTGAGGTTGTGCATGGTGTTGTCGGTGTAGTAGGGGGCGGGGTGGCACTCGGCGCAGCGGGCCTTGCCGAAGAAGACCTCCTGTCCCCGCATCTCCGACTCCGTCGCCTTGGAGGCGTCCAGCTTGCCGTAGATGTCGAGCTTCGGCGCGGGCGGGAAGTCGAGGAGCGACTCAAACTCCGCCATGAAATGAACCTGGCTGCCGCGCTCCAGCGCGTTCACGCCCTTCTTCGCCGCCAGGACGTGGTCGCCGTCAAAATAGGCGGCGCGCTGCTCGAACTCCGTGAAGTCCTCGATGGACTTCAGGGCGCGCTGCGAGCCGAAGATGCGCTGGACGTTGACACCGCGCAGGGGCGGGGTCTCGATGCGGTGCCTGAACTCCTGCGGGCGGATGTCGCCGACGAGGTGGGTGGCCGAGTTGGTGTGGCCGTTCACGTGGCAGTCAAAGCAGGTCACGCCGCGGCTGGGCAGGGCGGACCGGCGGTCCTCGGTCTGGTTGAACTGCTGCTGCGGGAACGGGGTGACGAGCAGGCGCAGGCCCTCGATCTGCTTGGGGTTGAGGATGCCGTTGAACAGCTCGTAGTAGTTCATCAGCGTGACCACCTGTCCCTGGGACACGTCGCCGAGGTCCGGGCGCGTGGTCAGGTAGATGGCCGGCGGGTATTCGGGCAGGAAGTGGTCGGGGAGGTCAAAGTCCAGGTCGAAGCGGGTGAGGTCCCGCTGCTCCTGGCGGTTGATCTCGTCAATCACATACTGCGGGAAGAGCATGCCGCCCTCGGGGTGGTTGGGGAACGGGAGGGGCAGAAACCCGGCAGGGAACAGATCCTTTTCCCTGATCTCCTCCGGGGTCATTTCGGCCAGCCTCTCCCAGGTCACGCCGGCGGGGAGCTTCACACGGACCCCGCCCTGGACGGCCTTTCCCCGCGACATGGCGGCGCCGTCCTGGGGGGCGTCGCCAAGGTCGTAGCGCTCCTCCAGCAGCGCCTGGTGCCGCGCGTTGATCTCCGGCTTGGCCGCCGCCATCCGCTCCATGATGGAGGCGAAGGGCTCGGTGATGACGGCGGGCGAGTAGCTGCTCGGCACCGCGTCCGCGGCAAAGACCGCGCCGGAGACGCACGCCGCCAGCACAGCCAGCAGGGCACCTGCTGCAATTCTCTGCGGTTTCATGGTTCTGATCTCCTTTTCCTGGTTGATACGCGCTTCTTTTTATCCATTCACCCCGCCGCTCCCCGCCCGCGCGGGGCGGGGAGCGGCGGAGGCTGCATGCGTCACCCGCCCACTTCGCTGAGGGGGATGCCGAGGGCGTCGGCGACGCCTTTTCCGTAGGCGGGGTCGGCCTTGAGGCAGTTGCCGATGTGGCGGACCTTGATCTCGCGGGGGGCGTCGCCCATGGCGCGGGCGGTGTTGCCGAAGAGGGCCTCCTGCTGCGCCGGGGTCATGAGGCGGAAGAGCGCGCCGGGCTGGCTGTAGTAGTCGTCGTCGTCCTCGCGGTGGCTCCAGTGGTCGGCGGCGCCGGACAGGGGCAGGGGCGGCTCGGCGTGTTCGGGCTGCTCCCGCCACTCGCCGTAGCTGTTGGGCTCGTAGCCGAGGGTGCTCCCGTGGTTGCCGTCCACGCGCATCGCGCCGTCGCGGTGGTAGCTGTGGAAGGGGCAGCGGGCCGCGTTGACGGGGATGAGGTGGTGGTTGACGCCGAGGCGGTAGCGCTGGGCGTCGCCGTAGGAGAAGAGCCGGCCCTGGAGCATCTTGTCGGGGGAGAACCCGATGCCGGGGACGATGTTGGCGGGGTTGAAGGCCGCCTGCTCGACCTCGGCGAAGTAGTTCTCGGGGTTGCGGTTCAGCTCGAACACGCCCACGTCCTGAAGCGGGTAGTCCTTGTGGGACCACACCTTGGTCAGGTCGAAGGGGTTGAAGGGGCAGTTTTGGGCCTGCTCGTCCGTCATCACCTGGAGGCGCATGGTCCAGCGGGGGAAATCCCCGTTCTCGATGCTCTCGTAGAGGTCGCGCTGGTGGCTCTCGCGGCACTTGCCGACGACGGCCTCGGCCTCGGCGTCCGTCAGGTTCTTGATGCCCTGCTCGGTCCTCAGGTGGAACTTGACCCAGACCCGCTCGTTGGCGGCGTTGATCATGCTGAAGGTGTGGCTTCCGAACCCGTGCATGTGGCGGTAGGACAGCGGGATGCCGCGGTCGCTCATGGTGATGGTGACCTGGTGCAGCGCCTCGGGGAGCGAGGTCCAGAAGTCCCAGTTGTTGCGCGCGCTGCGCAGGTTGGTGCGCGGGTCGCGCTTCACGGCGTGGTTGAGGTCCGGGAACTTCAGCGGGTCGCGCAGGAAGAACACGGGCGTGTTGTTCCCCACGAGGTCCCAGTTGCCCTCCTCGGTGTAGAACTTCAGGGCAAAGCCGCGGATGTCGCGCTCGGCGTCCGCCGCGCCCCGCTCGCCCGCCACGGTGGAGAAGCGGACAAACATGTCCGTCTTCTTTCCCACCTCGGAGAAGATGCGCGCCTTGGTGAGGTGCGTGATGTCGTGCGTGACGGTGAAGGTGCCGTAGGCGCCGGAGCCCTTGGCGTGCATGCGCCGCTCGGGGATCACCTCGCGGTCGAAGTGGGCCAGTTTCTCCAGAAACCAGACGTCCTGGAGCAGCATGGGGCCGCGCGGCCCCGCCGTCATGGCGTTCTGGTTGTCCGGCACGGGGGCTCCGGCGTTGGTGGTGAGTTTCTTCTTGTCGGTCATGGTCTGTTCCCTCCTGTGGGTGTTGGTTGCTGGCTTCCCTCGCGCCCCGTGGCCGGGCGGGCGCTTCCCCGTTTACGTCTTCCTGCTAGATAGGAATATTTGCTGTTCCGCAGGCCAGGGAAAGGCCCTACTTCTGCGGAATCTTTTTCTGGCACGCGGCGCACACCCCCCGCACCTCCAGCCGCAACAACCGGGGCGCGCCGAACGCCTTCGCCGCCTCCGGCGCCGCCAGCGCCGCGTCGGCCGCAAAGTCGCGGATCAGCCCGCAGCGCTCGCACACAAAATGGTGGTGCGCCCCCATGTTCGCGTCGAACCGGACGCTCTCGTGGCTCATGCCCACGATGGACACCAGCCCGTGGTCCGCGAACAGCCGCAGGTTGCGGTACACCGTGTCCAGGGAGACCGTGGGCACCCTGCGGCGCACCTGCCGGTGCACCGACACGGCGTCCGGATGCTCCTCCGTCGAGGCGATGGCGCGGAAAATCTCGAGGCGCTGGTGCGTGACCTTGATGCCAAGGCGCTCGCAGGCTTCCCGGAAGAACGCCATGCGGCGGTCAACCGTCTCTCTGGGGATCTTCATAAGAATTATTCCTATCTGGGAGTATATCGGAAGCGGGGTCGGATGTCAACACTGTTTTCAGCGCCGGCGGTGTGAAAGGTGTTCATTCACCCATGAGATGCGGAGGGTTTGGGGCTTTCCGACAAGAGGTTGCCGCGTCGGCCGGGGCGGCCTCCTGCCAATGAAGTAAGTCGGCGAGAAAGCCCGCAATGTAGACGCATCCTCTTGGCGCGTTCTTTGGGCCAACGAAAACCCCAAGAACGCGCCAAGATGGCGCGTCTACGTTTCCGGCGCTCCCGCAGCCCTCAGTGTTCATTGGCGGGAATGTCGTTGAAGAAAGGCGTGTCAGACGTCAGATGTCGCGGGAGCCCCCGCACGTTCTTGGCGGGTCCGTCTGTTATGTGGAGTGCGGTGGCAGAGCGAAGCGGCGACACCGCTTTGCCCGGGGAGGATCCATGCCGCACCCCTCCCGGCAGCTCTTTCCCGGGAACCAAAGCG
>JAAYBR010000122.1 GCA_012730045.1 Candidatus Hydrogenedentota bacterium
AATGCGCGTCATTGCAATGACCGTGGAAATGCGCGTCATTGCAATGACCGTGGAAATGCGCGTCATTGCGAAGGAGCGCAGCGACTGAAGCAACCTCGTTCTCGCTTCGACTTCGGTTCTCACACCCTCTTATCCGGCGGTCAGGGGAACATCCGCGGCTTCCCTCCCTATTTCTTCCCCGCTTTTCGGCCGCGCGCTGCGGGCTTCTTTGCGGGCGCGGGCAGCTTGTCCCTCAGATACGCGCCGGTGTGGGAGCCGGGGCAGTCGGCGACCTCTTCCGGGGTGCCCTCGGCGAGGACTTCGCCGCCCTTGTCGCCGCCCTCGGGGCCGAGGTCCAGAATCCAGTCCGCCGTCTTGATGACGTCGAGGTTGTGCTCGATGACGACGACGGAGTTCCCGTAGTCCACCAGCCGGTGGAGGACGGAGAGGAGCTTGTCCACATCGGCGGCGTGGAGGCCCGTGGTGGGCTCGTCGAGGATGTAGAGCGTGCGGCCGGTCTGGCGGCGCGAGAGCTCCGTGGCGAGTTTGACCCGCTGGGCCTCGCCGCCGGAGAGGGTGGTGGCGGCCTGGCCGAGGCGGACGTAGTCGAGCCCCACGTCGCGCAGGGTCTCCAGCTTGGCGGAGAGCGAGGGGATGTTCCGGAAGAACTCGCAGCCCTCCTCCACCGTCATGTCGAGGACCTCGGCGATGTTCTTCCCCTTGTAGCGGATCTCCAGGGTGTCGCGGTTGTAGCGCGCGCCGTGGCAGGTGTCGCAGGGCACATAGACGTCGGGCAGGAAGTGCATCTCGATGGTGAGCAGGCCGTTGCCCTCGCACTCCTCGCAGCGGCCGCCCTTCACGTTGAAGCTGAAGCGGCCGGGCTGGTAGCCCCGCGCGCGCGCCTCGGGGGTGCGGGTGAACAGCTCGCGCAGGGGCGCGAAGAGGCCCGTGTAGGTGGCCGGGTTCGACCGCGGCGTCCGCCCGATGGGCGACTGGTCTATGTCTATGATCTTGTCCAGGTGCTCCAGCCCGTCCACCCGGTCGTGCGCGCCGGGCTTCCCGTCGAAGGCGTCGTAGAGCCGGCGCGCCACGGCGGGGTACAGCGTCTCGTTGATCAGGCTGGACTTGCCCGACCCGGACACGCCGGTGACGCAGGTGAAGGTGCCCAGCGGGATGGACACGGTCACGTTCTTCAGGTTGTGGTGGCGCGCCCCGCGGATGGTCACCCGCTTCCCGTTGCCCGGACGGCGGGTCGCGGGCACCGCAATGGTCCGCGCGCCGCTGAGGAACTGCCCGGTCAGCGAGGAGGGCGTCTTCATCACCGCCTCCGGCGTGCCCGCGGCCACCACCTCCCCGCCGTGGACCCCCGCGCCGGGGCCCAGGTCCACCACCCAGTCCGCCGCGCGGATGGTCTCCTCGTCGTGCTCCACGACGATGACCGTGTTCCCCAGGTCGCGCAGGCGCTCCAGCGTCGCCAGCAGCCGCGCGTTGTCCCGCTGGTGCAGGCCGATGCTCGGCTCGTCGAGGATGTACAGCACGCCGACCAGCCCGGAGCCGATCTGCGTGGCCAGGCGGATGCGCTGCGACTCGCCGCCGGACAGCGTGCCCGCCTGCCGCTCCAGCGTCAGGTAGTTCAGCCCGACGCTGTTCAGGAAGCCCAGCCGCTCGCGGATCTCCTTGATGATCCGCGCCGCGATGATGCTCTCGGACTTGGAGAGTTTCATGCCCGTGAAGAAGGCCAGACTGTCCGACACGGACATGCCCGTCACGTCCAGGATGGTCTTCCCCGCCACGCGCACCGCGCGCGCCTCCGGCCGCAGCCGCGCGCCCCGGCACTCGGGGCAGGCCCGCGACCCCATGAACTCGCCGATCATCTCCCGCGCCGCCGCCGAGTCCGTCTCGCGGTGCCGCCGCTCCAGGTTGGGGATGACCCCCTCGAAGGGCCGCGTCGTCTCATAGGTCCGCTGGTCGTTCGAGTAGGAGAACACCACGTCGTCCGTGCCCGACCCGTGCAGCACGATCTTGCGGAACCACTCCGGAAGCTGCCGCCACGGGGTGAACGGGTCCTGCCCGTAGTGCATGCACACCGAAAGCAGCGCCTTGCGGTACATGCCGTCCAGCACCCGCCGCATGCTCCACGGCCGCACCGCCCCGTCATGGATGGACAGCGACGGGTCCGGCACCACCAGGTCCGGGTCCATCTCCAGCACCGAGCCCAGGCCCGTGCATTTCGGGCACGCGCCGTGGGGGTTGTTGAACGAAAAACTGCGCGGCTCCAGCTCCTCCAGCACGACCCCGCAGTCGAGGCAGGCCATGTGCTCGCTCTGGAGCAGCTCCCGCGCCGGCCTGCCCGTCTCCTCGATCCACACCCGGATCAGCCCCTTGCCCAGCTTCAGGCAGGTCTCCACCGAGTCCGTCAGCCGCTTCTGGACCCCCTCCTTCACCACCAGCCGGTCCACCACCACGTCAATGTCATGCTTGACGTAGCGCTCCATGGGGATGTCGTCGTCCACATGGTGGAACGCGCCGTCCACCCGCACCCGCACGAAGCCCTGCCGCTTCACGTCCTCGATCGTGCGCTGGTAGGTGCCCTTGCGCTGGCGCACCAGCGGCGCCATCACCTGGAGCCGGCTCCCCTCCGGCAGCGCCAGCAGGCCGTCCACAATGCTCTGCGGCGTCTGCGACGCCACCGGCTTCCCGCACGACGGACAGTGCGGCCGACCCACCCGCGCAAACAGCAGGCGCAGATAGTCGTAGATTTCCGTCACCGTGCCCACCGTCGAGCGCGGGTTCCGGTGCGACGTCTTCTGCTCGATGGAGATCGCCGGACTCAGCCCCTCGATGCTGTCCACATCCGGCTTGTCCATCTGCGCCAGAAACTGCCGCGCATAGGCCGACAGGCTCTCCACAAAGCGCCGCTGCCCCTCCGCATACAGCGTGTCAAACGCCAGGCTCGACTTCCCCGACCCGCTCAGTCCCGTCACAACGATCAGCCGGTCGCGGGGCAGCTCCAGCGACAAGTTCTTCAGATTGTGCTCCCGCGCGCCCCGGATGACAATCCGGTCATGGGCGTGCGGCGGTGATTTCTTCGGGGGCATGGGGTCCTGCTTTCAAGCGCGGGGAAAAGCCGCGCGGAGGCAAAAATCATACCCCCCCGCGCCGCAACCCCGCAAGGATTTCATGGTTTGTGGAACAAGAAATGCCCGAGTTTCCTTCCTTTTGTCCATTCTGTCCATAACGTCCATCCTGTCCACAAAGAAGATCCGGCCCGCGCTCCGGGGTTCGGGGCCAAACGTAGACGCGCCATCCTGGCGCGTTCCCGGGGCTTTCCGTTG
>JAAYBR010000123.1 GCA_012730045.1 Candidatus Hydrogenedentota bacterium
CATCTCGTGCCCGCCGTCGCGCTGCTGGCACGAGATTGCTTCACTACGTTCGCAATGACGGGTGGCGGCTCGTCATGGCGAGCGAAGCGCGGCCATCTCGTGCCCACCGTCGCGCTGTTGGCACGAGATTGCTTCACTACGTTCGCAATGACGGGTGGCGGCTCGTCATGGCGAGCGAAGCGCGGCCATCTCGTGCCCGCCGTCGCGCTGCTGGCACGAGATTGCTTCACTACGTTCGCAATGACGGGTGGCGGCTCGTCATGGCGAGCGAAGCGCGGCCATCTCGTGCCCACCGTCGCGCTGCTGGCACGAGATTGCTTCACTTCGTTCGCAATGACGGGTGGCGGCTCGTCATGGCGAGCGAAGCGCGGCCATCTCGTGCCCGCCAACGCCCCAAGTCCGGCGAGTTGGCCTTGCCCGGGGTGGCATCCGGGCCTGGGTTTCAGGCTATCATGGGGACATTGAAGCGTCCGATGCAATCCGCGCGGACCAACGGTTCACCTTGGAGACGAAGCGATGACTTCCCTGCGCCTGCTTGCCCCTGTCTTCCTCCTGGCACTGGGCTTCGCCGGCCTGGGCACCGCCGCCCCGGCGGATCTGGACGCCACGCACGTCGTGGTCTATTGGGAGAAGGGCCGTTTCGGCGGCTGGCCGGCCAACCACGGCATGTGGTGCTGGGGCAACGAGATACTGGTGGGGTTTAGCCGGGGCTGGTACAAGGATCTGGGGCCCAAGCGGCACCATTTTGACCGCGAGAAGCCGGAAGAGCACTGGCTGGCCCGCAGCCTGGACGGCGGCGAAACCTGGGCCCTGGAGCACCCCGCGGAAAAGGGCCAGCTTATCCCATGGGGGGAGTCCCTGCACGGCGTGGAAACTCCGGGTGTCGCCATCCCGGAACTTCAGGACTGCCCCGGCGGCGTTCCGTTCACCCACCCCGATTTCGCCATGACCCTGCGCATGTCGAGCGTGGACGCGGGGGTCTCCCGCTTTTGCTACTCCACCGACCGGGGCCATGAATGGAAGGGCCCTTTCCGGCTGCCGGACTTCGGGTTCAAAGGCACCGCCGCCCGCACGGATTACCTGGTGGACGGGCCGGAGGCCTGCACAGCCCTGTTGACGGCTTCCAAGGCCGACGGCAAGGAGGGGGTCCCCTTCTGCGCGCGGACCACGGACGGCGGAAAGACCTGGGAGATGGTCTCCCGGCTGATGGACGACCCCAAAGGCTACGCCATCATGCCGGCGTCCGTCCGCCTGGGCCCGGAGGAAATCTACACGGTCATCCGTGAGCGGGACGAAACCGGTGCCTGGCTCTCAGCGCACCGCTCGCTGGACAACGGCAAGACCTGGACGCGCGAGAAGAACCCCGTGGACGACTGCGGCGAGGGCAACCCGGGCGACCTGGTGGCGCTGGCCGACGGGCGTCTCTGCCTGACCTACGCCGTGCGGAAGGCCCCTTTCCGCATGTGCGCCAAAGTGAGTGCGGACCGCGGCGCCACCTGGTCGCCGGAATGGGTGCTGCGCGACGACGGGGCGAACCGCGACATCGGCTACAGCCAGAGCGTTGTGCGGCCCGACGGCCGCGTTGTCACGGCCTACTACTTCAACACGGCGGAGATGGGCCCCGAGCGGGGCATCCTGGCGACTCTCTGGACGCCCCCGCCCGCCGAATAGGGCCGGGCGGGGTGTCCCCCTGCGGCCCCCGCGTTGCGTTATAATAACGGCGGCATGGAAAATACTGGAGTTTGCGCATGAGGAACAACGGCGGTTTCACCCTGATCGAGCTGATTCTGGTCACGGTCATTATCGGCATTCTGGCGGGCATGGTGGTGGTCAACTACGGCGGCCGCGTGCGCGACACGCAGATACGCGCCGCCAAGGGCGACATTGCCAGCTACGGCAACGCGATTGACCTGTACGCCCTGGACAACAACGATTCCTACCCGAAGTCCCTGAGCGATCTCGTGGGCGGCAAGCGCAACTACGTCCGCGAAATCCGCAAGGACCCGTGGGGCAACGACTACGTCTACAAGCCGCCGACGGACATTCTGAAGGCGGACTACTCCATTTCTTCCGCCGGCCCGGACGGCGCGCCCGGCAACGATGACGATGTGACGTCCACCTCGCCCCTGCCGTGAGACACCCCGCCCCGGGGGGAACCCGCATGCGCATCCACCACGAACACCGCCGCGCCCCGGACGGGGGGTTCACGCTGCTTGAGCTGATCGTGGTGGTCACGCTCCTCTCCCTGATCTCTGTCGCCGTGGTGCCGGTGTATGTCGCCGCCATGAACGCCACGGCCGTCCGCAACGCCCAGAGCGACCTGCTCGCCACCCTGCGCTTCATCCAGGAGGTGGCCGTGAAGGAGTCCCGGGAGTACCGCCTGTACCTCTCCGAAAAGGACGGCAAGTACTGGGTCATGCGCCTCGCCGGCCTGGAGAACAACGAAAAGCAGTTTGAGCAGGTGGAGGAGGAGTACGGAAAGGAAAAGACCCTCCCGGAGGGCCTGGTCATCACCCGGATCAAGGCGCGCAAGGACGGCAACGCGCACTTCATCGCCTGTCTGCCCAACGGGGCCTCCGACCAGGCCACCATCACCCTGCGGGACGAGAAGCGGCGCGGCCGCGCCACCATCACCATTGAGGTCAGGGGCGTCCTCGGGAAAGTGGGGATCAAGCAATGACCCCGCGCGCGCGCCGAGGCTACATCTTCGTCGAGACGCTGGTCGCCATGGCCATTCTCAGCATCAGCATCCTGGTCATCCAGGACGCGGTGCGCCAGGCGATCCTCACGCGGGCCCAGGCCCGGGACTACACGACCGCCCGCTTTCTCCTGGAGCGGATCCAGGCCCGGCGCATGCTCGTATACGAACAGCCCGAGGGGCAGGGGTCGGGGGTCTTTGAGGCCCCCTTCGAGCGCTTTTCCTACGAATGGAAGGTTCAGCGCATCGAGGTGCCCAAACCCGAACTGCCCCCGGACATGACCCCCGAGGAGATCAAGCGCTTCGAAGACACCTTCAAGGGCTTTCTCGGACAGCTCACGGTCCGCGTGCAATGGAACCGCGCGGGCACGGAGTTTGACGCCACGGCGGAGACCCTCCTCCGCCCCGAACTGGTCTGGGTGCCCCCGCCTCCGGACGAGGTCCCGCTCCAATGAACGCGCGACGGACACAAAAGCGGGGGAGGGCGGGGTTCACCCTGGCCGAGGTGCTGGTGGCCACCATGCTCCTCGCCATCGTGATGACCGCGGTCTACACCCTGTTCAGCTCCGTGATCACCTCGTGGCGCGTGGCGGAGTCCGGGTTCGACGTCCACCAGGAGGCGCGCAACTTCCTCAGCCTCTTCACGCGGGAATGCGGCAACATCACCGCCCGCGCCGCCCACCTGTTCGAGGGGAAGGACGACACCGTCACCTTCTTTGTCGTGTCGGAGCCCATGAATCTGGAGGAGGGGGAGGGGCGCAGGCTCATGCGGGTGGAGTACACCTACAACCGCACGAAGGGGGTGGTGGAGCGGGAAGAGGCCTTCATTGAGGCCCCCCTGCCCAACGTGCCCCCCGAGGACCGCCCCGTGGATCGGGGCCGCGTCAAGACGGGCAAGAAGTTCGAGGCGGACGTGGCGGAGAATGTGACCCGCTTCGGCCTCCGGTACATCTGGATTCCCGCCCCGCCCGAGCGCGATCCCAAACTGCCGCCCGAGCCGCAGGAGCCCATCATCGTGGAGCGGCAGGAGGAGAAATGGGGGCTTCCCCAGGCCATTGAGGTGACCATAGAGACGGCGGACCCGCAAATGAAGGACAGCGAGCCCTACACCCTCCGCGCGCGGATCCCGATCCGCACGGCCAACCAGCGGCGCAGCCGCGAGGACCTGACGAAAATGCTGGGAACGGCGGAATGAACACCGGACACGCGAAGAGGGACGCGGGCTTTGTCCTCGTCTGCGTGCTCTGGGTGATCGCCCTGCTCACGGTGCTCACCCTGGGTTTCGGCCGGCGGGCCACCCTGGACCGCCGGGCCGCCGCCTACACGCTGGACCACACGGTGGCCATGTCCGGCGCCCGCGGCGCGGTGGAGCGGGGCATTCTCGAAGTGGCCAACCGGGGCATCAAAATGCGCCTCCTGCGGCCGGACCAGCGCGGCGGCACCCACCTCGGGGAAGAATGGGCGAATGTCAAGAACCTCTACGAGGAGGGGATCTTCGAGGAAACGGAGGGCTTGGAGGACGACCAGGTCTCCTACATCATCACGGACGAGGACCGGCTCGTAAACGTCAATGCCGCGCCCCGGGAACTCCTGGAGGAGATGGATGCCCTGAGCCGGACCCTTGTGCGCCGTATCATGGCCCGGCGGGAGCGCGAGGAGCGGACAGGGGAGGGGGTCTCCCTCTTTCAGGCGGTGGAGGAGCTGCGCTATCTGCGGGGGCTGGACGACGAGGACTGGTTCGGCGAAAAGGGGGACCCGGGGCTGAAAGACCTGATGACGGTCTGGGGGGACGCGCGGATTAATGTGAACACGGCGCCCCGCGCCGTGCTGGAGGCCCTGCCCCGGGCCCGCAAAGGCGACCTCGACGCGATCATGCAGTACCGCGCGGGGCCGGACGGCCAATCGAACACCCCGGACGACCAGGGATTCCGCGACATGGATGACCTGTCCCAAAAGACAGGGGTCCAGGGCGTTACAAGAGAGGCGTTGGACAAGTATTGCAAGTGCGACTCCATGTACTTTAAGATTACGGGGTTCGCCACCCGCCGCAAGGGGCGGATTCGCGCCGTGTGTTCGGCGGTCGTGGCCATATCCGACGGCATGCCCCTCATTCTCGACTGGCAGGAGAAAACGCTTGGCTCGTAAGCCGGAAACACTCTGCATTCTCCAGGCGGGCGCCGCCGGCGCCGCCTGGTGGCGCTTCGAGCTTACCCCGTCCGGAGCCACTCCGCTGTCCTCTGGAACCCTCCGGGGGGAGTTCCAAGAGGATGAGGCGCTCGCGGCCGCCCTGAAGTCCCTCGCGGACGAGCAGGGACTCCGTGGTGACCGGCTGCTTTCCGTCCTTCCCCGGCACGACCTGACCACCCGCATCCTCACCCTGCCCACCCACGACAGCGCCGAAATCGCCAGCATGCTCCGCTTCAGCGCGGAGGAGTTTGTGCCGTTCAGCGCGGGGGAGCTGATCATTGACCACGCGGTCCTCCGCGGCATGCCCTCGGGAGAGTCGGTGGTCTTCGCCGTCCTCGCGCACCAGGACATCGTGAACCGCCATCTGGCCCTCCTGGCTGCGGCCGGTCTGGAACCGGAGCAGATACTCCTGAGCACGGCCTGTCTCGTCAGCGCCGCCGCGGCGCGGGGCGTGTCCGGAACAAATCGCTACGCCGTCGTCTACCTTGTCCCCGGCGGCCTCGAAATCGCCGTGCTGGACCGGGAGCGGCTGGTGTACAGCCGGGGCACCCAGTCCGCCCAGGACTGGGAAGCCCTCGCCCGGAATCCCGAGGCGGTGGAGGGTGGGGGACTTCTCGCCGAGAGCGGCGCGGAGGAGCTTGCCGCTGAAATCCGCGGCACCCTCTCCGCCTACCGCCGGGAGTCCGAGGACGGCGAGGGCGTGGAGGTGGTGTTCTTTGCCGCCAACGGCGGAGACCTTTCCCCGCTGTGCGCCGCCGTCGGCGGGGCGCTGGGCCGCGAATGCCTTCCCTTTCCCCCCGTTGCGGGGGACAGGGGGGATGCCGTCCTGCTGGCGGAGGGGGCCTGCCTCACGGCGCGCGGCCTCGCCCCGGTCGTCATCAGCCTGCTGCCGGAGCGTCTGGTGGAAAAGCGCAAGGCCCTCGGGGCGCGGCGCTTGGCGCTCCATGTGGCGGTGTTCGCCGGCCTCGTCCTTCTCGGCCTGGGCCTGCTCCAATGGCAGGCCTTCTCCCAGCGCGGAAAGGTGCTGGGGGAGTTCCGGTCCAAGCTCATGCAGATGGCCCCCAACGCCGAGGGCATCCGGGAAAAACGGGAACAGCTGGGCATCCTCCGCCGCCAGGTGGACCACAAGGGCTCCATCATCGAGCAGCTGGCCACGGTGGTGGACGCCGTGCCGGCGGACCGGGCAAACATTACCCGGATCAACCTGGACCGGCAGGCCGGCATCAGCCTGTGGGGCCGCGCGAAGTCGGTGAATGATGTGGCCGAATTCGCCCAGAGCCTCCGGAACAAGGCGGCGGCGGAGGCCCTGGCCTTCTTCTCCCACGCCCACAGCCTCTACGAGCAGCAGGTGGACGAGCGGGGGCAGCAGGTCTTCTCCTACCAGATTGAGGTGCCCCTGACCGACGACAAGGAGGAGGAGGATGGCGGTCTTTGAGAAAATAAGCGCCCTGTGGGCGGGACTTTCCCCGCGCGAGCGGCGGCTGGCCGTGGCCACCGCCGCCGCGTTGTTCCTCTTTGTCGCCTGGACCGCTGTCCAGTCCTCCCTCCAGCGCCTGACCGCCCTGGAGACGGAGATCAGCCAGGTGCAGGAGGAGATTGTCAACTCGGCCAACCAGATCGCCCACAAGGAGACGGTGGACGCCCTGTATGGAAAGGTGGCCTCCCAGCACTCCAGCGCGTGGACGGAGGCCGAAATCCGCGACCGCCTGCGCCAGGAGGTTTACCGCCTCTCCCGTCAGGACCCCCAGGGACTGGACGAGAACGGCATTCCGCTGAACGTTCCCAATGTGTCCGGCAACCTCGTGGAAATCCCCTCGCTGGGCGAGGGCGTGATGGCGGAGGGAGGGGAGGGCTACCGGCAGTACATGCTCAACCTTCGCATCCCCTCCGTGGACATCAACGCCCTGGTGGCCTTTCTGGAGCGCCTCCAGCTCAGCCCCCAGTCCCTGCGCATTGACAAGCTGGAGATCAACCGCAACCCGGACTCTTCCCTCGTGACGGCCAGCATTGACATCACCCGCACCATTGTGGACCTGGCCCGCACGGCGGCGGATGCGGACGCGACGGCGCAGGACGGGGCGCCCGCGGAGGGCAGGATTCTTCTGGCGGCCTCGGAATGGACGGGCGACGGATGCGCGGTGAACGCCCTGGACGCCGAAACCGGGACCGCCGTCGAAGTTGTCGCCGAGAGGGAGGGGGCCTTTGCCGAGATGATCCGGCGCGTGCCCGCAGGCGCCGTGTATGAGATGAGCATAGACCTCAGCGCGCGCGGCGGCGGCGCCCGCCTGGCTGTGGGTCTCCCCGGTGTTCCGGAGGTGTTTCCCGATCCCCAGGCCCTCAAGGGCGACGGCGGCATCGTCCGCTATCAGGTGCGTTTCACGGCGCCCGAAGGCGCCGGGGAAACGGCCCTGGCCTGTCCCAGGCTCCTGCTGGACGCGGCGGACGCCGTGGTGACCGTCCATTCGCTCGTGCTGCGAAAGGTGCCGGAGTGAACAAGACACGCATAGTCAACCTCGTTGGCGGCGGCATCGCCGGCCTGTTGGGCGCGGCGGTGCTGCTCAACGCCGTGCAAAACCCCATGACGGGACGGCGGGAATCCCTGCGGCTGGCATTGGCCGACGTCAGGGCGGGCGACACGGATGTCGAGTCCCAGACGTGGGACTTCGACCTGTGGAACGGAATCATCACGGGACGGGCCTACGTCTGGACCGAACTGGTCCCCCCGCCGCCCCCGCCGCCCCCGCCGCCCCCCCCGCCGCCGGAGAAGCCGGACCTGCAGAAGATGCTGGAAGGCGTCCGCGCCACCCGCCAGCAGGTGGGGCAGAAGGTGAAAATCTTCGCGCCCCAGATCCCCAAGGGCGTCTTCGTGGCCGTGGGGGACGATGTGAACGGTCTCAAGGTGAAGGCCATCGAGAAGACGGGCGTTACCCTGAGCTTCCTCTGGAAGGAGAAACAGGAGGAATTGACCATCACCCTTCCCCGGGAATAGGTGACGGACGCTTGGACCCCCGCCGCAGGAAGGCGGTTTTGCACTATAATGGCCGGCAGCACCCGGAAACAGGAGGAAACGCCCGCGCGGCCTGACCTTCGCTGGTTTCCGACACGGGAGAGCGCCTGATGACGTTAAAGGCTGTACACGGTTTTCGGTTCCTGGTCTGCATGGCCTTTCTGGCCGGACTCTGCTGGCCAGGTTCCGCACAGAGCCAGTCCCCCACCTCCCCCATGACCGGCGTTTCCGGCGGCGGCACCATGACGGGCGGATCCACGGACAGCACCGCGTCGGGACGGCGGCGGGGCACGTCCCTTTTCGACAGAGACTCCGGTGCCACCGGGACCTCCTCCGGCCGAAGCCAGGACGGGTTGAGTTCCTCCCAGCCGTCGGCCAGCGGCTTGGGCACCGAGGGAAAAGAGGGGGAAAGCCGCTTGGGGAAACGCGGGCGCGGCAGGGACGACGCGAAAGGTGATGACGCGTCCGGTACCACGCCCCCCGGTCCCCGCGACGGGGAGGCGGCGGCCAAGGCCGCCGCAGACACCGGCGCCGGCCAGGAGGCGGCGACCGAGCCCGCAGGCGGTGGCGGGCCGCAGACTATCGGCGGGGGGGGCGGCACAGGCACGGGCACAGGCACAGGTGGTGCGGGGGGAGGAACGAACTTCACGAAGGGCACCCCGGGCACCGTGTCGGTCGCCGGGGGGGACGGCGCGTTTGAACCCCTGCTGGACCGGGACGTTGAGTACGGCGAGGTTCCGGACGAGGGGGAGGCCCTCACCCTGGAGGGGCCGATGCCCCTCGGGGAGTTCCTCGCGGCCATCAACATGTCCACCAACTGGAACATCATCACCGCGCCGGAAATCCAGGATGTCAACCTCAAGTTCTGGATCACGGAAACCAAGCCCAAGACGGCGCTGCAGATCCTGAAGTTCTACAAGATTTACTACGAGTGGGACACGGAGAGCGAGTGCCTCCGGGTCATGAGCGAGGAGGACCACCTCAAGCGCGAGTACGGCAAGCGGAAACCCCACGAGTTCAGGGTGAAGGAGGTGGAGATCGCCTTCGCCGAGGCCATGGTCACCTCGCTGCTCTCCGCCACCGGCCGCGCCGTCACCGACCAGCGCACGGGCATCATCTATGTCTGGGACACGGAGGACAACATCAAGGAGATGGACCGCATCATGACGGAGGTGGACGTGCCCCTCGAGCATTCCGAGTTCCGGGTGCAGCACGCCGACGTCCCGGACATCGAGGCGGCCCTCACCAACCTGCTCACACCCAGCGGCAACCTGCTCTCGGACGTGAGGACGGGCCAGATTTTCGTGTGGGACACGCCCGCCGCCCTCCAGCAGATGCGCATGGCCGTGGAGAAGCTGGACCTCCCCGTCGAGTCGCGCACCTTCGAGCTGGAACACGTGAATGTCGAGGACGTGACGGACGTGCTGGAGGGGCTCCTGAGCGAGCGGGGAACCATCCAGGTGGACCCCCGGTACAACACCCTCATCGCCTCCGATCTGCCGTCCCGCCTGGACAAGGTGAAGGAGACGCTGGACCTGCTGGACCGGAAGCTTGAGACCCGCACCTGGATCATCAAGTATGCGGACATTGAGTTTGTCGCCGACCAGATTGAGGCGTACATCCCCGGCGACATGGGCAGCATCGTCGTGAACGACCTCGTCCACCAGATCACCGTCACCGGCCTGCCGTCCCGTCTGGACGAGATTGACAGGCTCATCCAGACCTGGGACATCAAGCGCGCGCAGGTGCTCATTGAGGCTTTCATCGTGGAGGTCACCGACGAGGTTGAGCGGGCCTTCAGCGTGAACTGGTCCTACTTCGGCAACGCGGGCACCTCGCCCATCTCCGTGTTCGGCGGAAAGGGCGTGACCGATCTGGCCACCGAGGGCAAGGGCTCCGGCGAGCTCATGCAGGTGGGGCAGCTGCCCTACGCCGTTCCGGCCTACGGCGAGCTTCAGGCGGACAGCAGCGGCAACATCACCCGCCCCCTCCTCACGGACATCCAGGGCAACCAGATCATAGACCGCTTCGCGGGCAACAAGCTGGCCGTCACCCTCGACTACCTCGACAAGCAGAACAAGGCCACCATCCTCGCGTCGCCCAGGGTCACCGTGCAGGACGGCGAGGAGGCCACCTTCGAGAACGCCACCCGGGTGCCCTATGTGTCCGCGAGCACCTACTATGGCGGGGGCTACGGCGGCTATTACGGAAACAACAATAACAACAACAACGGGACCACGAACCCCTACAACGGCTACGGGTACGGCGGCGGCATGAACAACACCAACCGGGTCGAGTTCGTGGACGTGGGCACCATCCTCACGGTCTTCCCGCTCATCTCGGAGGACAAGACCATTCTGCTGGACATCAGCGCCGAGGACAGCACCTACACGGACAAGGACGTGACGGTCAACGACCAGAAGTCCACCATTCCCGAGAAGACCGCGCGCCGTGCCGACACCCAGGTCCGGGTGCGGACAGGGGAAACCATTGTCCTTGGCGGGCTGCGCCGGGACCGGTCCAGCCGCTCCACGACCAGAACCCCCTTCCTCGGCGACCTCCCCATCGTCGGTGCTTTGTTCCGCAACCCGCAGCGCAAGTCGTCCAACAACTCCCTGCTGATCTTCATCACCACCACGGTTGTGGACGAGAACACCTCGCCCGAGGCCTCCGAACTCGCCGCGGCGGAGGCGGAGATGAACCGGGAAACCCGCTACAACAAGAAGGACTTCTGGGGGCGGCTGCGGCACCGCGTCGCGGGCAGCGGCGAGGAAAGTGTCTCCATCGGGCGGGAGGGCACCGTCTACTCGGCCACAAAGCGGATGACGCTGGACGAGCTCAAGGAACATTTCGCCGCCCTTCCGGCGGACAGGAACGTTGTTGTCCGGCGGCATCCCGCCGCCCCGGCCATTGTGGTGAACAGCGTGGTGGAGGCCGCCCGGGAGGCCAACCTGACCGTTGAACTGGCCCAGGGGCCCACCCCCATCGTGCCCACGCTTCGGGACGCGCCCGAGTCCGAGTCCGCGCCCGCTGCCCCGGAACTCGTGCCCGTCACCCCCGTGGAGGCGGCGGCCGCACCTGTTGAATAGAGGGGCCGAGAAGGCCCCGCATGAGCGCATAAAACAGCCGCCCCGGATGAACGCATCCGGGGCGGCTGGATCGTTACCGCGCTGCGGGGCCGGGCTCAGGAAATGGCGCCGGTCGCCTTGCGGACTCCGCGGGGGGCCTTCGTGAACTTGCCGGCCTTGATGTACCGGGCGCAAACCTTCACCCGGCGGATCGTGCCGTTCTCGTCCACAATCCGCACCACCTGAAGGTTCGGTTTCCAGCGGCGCTTGGTGATGCCGGTCACGTTCTGACCGATACCGCCCTCGCGCTTCGCCTTGCCCCGGCGCACCACCCGGTGACCGACAGTGGGACGCTTTCCGCTGTATTGGCATACTCTGGCCATGATGATCTCCTGAATTCAACGTTGGGTTTCGTGGCCGGCAGAATGATATAATCCGACCGGAATGCCGTTGATAATAGCAAAACTCCGGACTTGATGCAAGTTCCCCGCCTCCTGAAGGGAACGCCGGAACGCGACCGGCACGCCGAACGCAAGGAGCGCGCCCCTGTTGTCCCTTCTCCCGAAGACAGTCTGGTTGTGGATGCTTCCGGTGCTTGCCCTCGCCGGCTGCGCCCGCCTGGGCGAGCCCCTGAACCACGAGCTGCTCCCCCCGGACGCCCCCACGGTGGGCGATATCCTCGCCAGCCTGGCCGAGAATGAGGCGGGAATCGCCTCGTTCCGCGCCACCGGCACCGTTGTCTTGCAGTCCCCCGAGCTGGAATCCACCCAGATTTCCCGGGAAAGCACCATTCTCTACCGGAATCCCCTGGACCTCCACGTCATCGGCCGCAAATACGGCACCCGCTTCGTGGAACTCACCTGTTCCGGGGAGGCATTCCTGATCCAGTTTCCCACGGAAAGGCAGTTTTACTACCGGCCCGCCGGAGAGCGGTTTCAGACCGTCTCCACCTCCGAAATGGCCCGCGAAATGTTCCAACCCGAGGCCTGGGGGCACGTTTCCCCCGCCCGTGTCCGCGTGCTGGCCTATGACGCCGCCGCCCAAACCGTGGACCTGGTCATTCTGGACCGGCGCGGCGGCGCGCCGCGGCGCTGGCTTCGCCTGCAGGGCAGCCCCTGGGTAGTTCTAGAAAACCACCTCCTGGACCCCGACGGCCGGGAGCTCGCGGTTACGGTCAAGTCGGAATACTACGTCAAGGACGGGATACGCTTTCCCGGCCGGGTCGAGTCCGCCTTTCCCGGAGAAAACGCCCGAATGAGCTTCGCCCTCCGGAAAATGGACTTGAATCCCCCCGTCGAGGGGCAGCTGTTCGATCTCAAGCGGCAGGCCCATGACCTGGAACGGCGGGGCTTTGAGCAGGTTGAGACGCTCCGAAACAGCGGCGGGGGAGGGGAGGGGGGCTTCACGGAGGCCGGGCAAGAGGCCGCATTTGATGCGGAATCCGGAATGGGTCCCGGGAGCGGCCTGCCGGCAGCGTTGGGGAATGAGGCACCATGACAACGTCCCCCCCGGAATTGCCCTTCCTTTCGGGTCTCTTCCCCGAAGAGATCGCGGAACGGTACCAGCTTCGTCCGTACCAGGGGCGCCAGATATTCCAATGGATTCACCGCAAAGGCGCGTCTTCTTTTGAGAAGATGACCAATCTTCCCAAAGAACTGCGCGAACGGCTGTCCAAGGAAACCCTGTTTCCCGCCACAAAGGTGTCCAAAATCCAGGGATCCAGCGCATCGGGAACGAGAAAGGCCCTCCTGCTCCTTGCGGACAACGAGTGCATTGAATCCGTGCTGATTCCGGACCGAAACCGGTACACAGTGTGCGTCTCGTCCCAAGTGGGCTGCCCGTTAAAATGCGCCTTCTGCGCCACCGGTCTCTCCGGATACAGAAGAAACCTGAACGCCGCTGAAATTGTGGAACAGGTTGTTCATTTGCGGGCGGCGGGGGAACTGCCGGAATCGGCGGTGTGCAACATTGTCTATATGGGCATGGGGGAGCCTTTCTACAATTATGACGAGGTGCGAAAAAGCATTCGGATTCTCATGCACCCCGAGGGGCTGGGGACGGGGGCCCGCCACATCACCGTGTCCACCGCCGGGGACGTCAAGGGGATCGAACGCTTCGCCGCCGAGGAGTGGCAGGTGCGCCTGAGCGTCTCCCTGCACGCGGCCCAGGAGGAGAAACGCTCCCAGTTGGTGCCCCTCAACCGCAAGTTCGGCCTCCAGCGCCTCCATGCCGCCCTCCGGGAATACAACCAGCACACCGGACGGAAGTTCACCCTGGAGTGGACGCTCCTGGACGGCGTGAATGACACGGAAGACGATGCGCGGGACTTGGTGCGGTTCACCAGGGGCCTCGATGCCAGTGTCAACCTCATTCCCTGGAACCCCGTGGCCGGACTGCCATACCGGCCCAGCCCCCCGGCCGCCTGTGAGGCCTTCCAGGCGCAACTGACCCGCTCGGGGGTCCGGGCAACACTCCGAAGGGAGAAGGGCAGGGACATAGACGCGGCCTGTGGCCAGCTCCGGCGCTCGGAGAACGGAGACGGTGTTCCGCCGGAACCCTCCGACATCGGCCGAGGCGAAGCCTGATATTATCGGACACAAAACACCTCTAGCCGACTGTGCTCTAAAATAGAGCCGTACCCCCTGTCGGCGTCAAGAAGAGGGGAGGGGGGCTGTCGGCACTAGGCGCCTCCATACCCCGTCGCGTCCCCGTTACCCCTGTTTCACCCCCCATTTTCCGTGCCGCTTCATTTGCCAACACCACATAAAAACCACTGAAAAGCAACCCGTTGCGGCGATTCTAAAGGTTCATATGAGAGATATAAAGTATTTTTTGATAAGGAGTTGAAACATAGAGTGTGCAAGTCTGCATGAGGTCATTATATGTCCATGGTTCCCAGGGAACCCAAGGTGTGCGGCGGTATCTCTGGCGTACACGTTCTCCAGGCGTTTTCCGCAACACCACCATGCCCCCGGCCCCGGCGCACGCTCCAAAACAAAACGCGCCCATAACAAACATAATATATATTATCAGACGCGCCACGCAATGAGGAAGATATGGATTTGTATGACGATGGACGCGCTTGTTATGGCATGCTTGCGGCTGTTTGTGTCATTAGGTCCTCAGGGAACGTCTGTGAGCCCGTTGGAGGGTTCCGGGGCCACGCAGTTCCGCCAATCCGGGTGCCTGGCCATCGCCAAAGGCGTGGCAGATCCCGGTGGGGTGACCCCCCTGATGCCGTAGCCCCCCCTTTGTTTCCCCGGAGGCGCTTCGCTCGCTTGGAGGTGCGGCAGCCTGCCAGCGCCTTTCAGACCCGGTTGCACTTCATGCAATCCCGGTATCCTGCCAAGAAGGTGCTTCCGAGGGCGGCGATTCGGGTCTGGGGAGTGGCGGTTTCGTAAGAAATGCGGGTTATTGGAAGCATGGGAGTCATGGGAAGACGGAAAACGGACGGTGTCTCTGGACCGGAAAGGACTGGGTAGGCACTTCTTGGGACGCCGCACCTTGGTGGTCCGGTCCTGACGCCTGAGTGCCCCTCTCTCCTGCCCCCTCTCCCCTGCCCGCCGGAGCTACTCGTCCTCCTCCGGCGTCTCCTTTTCGGCCGGGGCCTCATAGGCGGCCGCCAGGGCGCGCACACGCTCCGTGAGACGGTTGCAGGCCTTGATCACCTGCTGGTCATCGGCCTCCCGTGCACGCTGGAGTTCACGGAGTTCATGTTCCAGTTCCACGGCGGCCTGGACAATAAAATGGTGGGTATTTAATGTTTTTCGTTCAGATGCGATCCGAAGCATCCGTTCCGTTACGCGGTCCCCGAGTTCCTGCGTATACTTTGGATTCAGGATGACGGGGACTTCCAGCGTGGTGTTTTCGACAGTGATCCTGCAGGTTTCCTGCGTGCTCATTTTTCAAACTCCCCCGCCAGGGAGTGCGCGTATTCCAGCAACAACAGGGTGTGCTGCCGCACTTCCTCCTGTCTTGCCTTTAGACGCTCATTTTCCCTGATCACACCATGAAGTTTGTCCACCGTCTCCTGCAGAACGGTTGCTTTTCTCCCGGAATTCCAGTATTCCTGCAGGGCGCGCTCCTTGTCCTCCTGTTCCTTTTCCAGGCGGGAATGCGTCTCCGCCAGCATCTCGGCAAGTGCCTGAAGCGCGGTTTCGAGCTGTTCCAACTGGCTGCGTACAAGGGGGTTCATGATGCGATTATCTCAGTTCGGCCTGATGCTTCTCCCGCAGGGACCGGAGGATTTTCTCCATGCTCTTCTGCGTGTCCTGATCCGTGAGGGTTTTTTCGGCGGACTGAAACACAAGGCTCAGGGCGACGCTCTTCTTCCCTTTCGGGAGCTGGGCGCCCTGGTACACGTCAAAGATGTCCACCCGCGTGAGCAGGTTCCCACCGGCTTTCCGCACGGACTCCACCAGGACGCCCGCCGGGATGCCGGCGTCCACCACCACGGCAAGATCGCGCAGGGACGGGGGGAACGGCGCGATGGCCTGGAACTGGGGCTTCGTCGGCGCCAGTTCCAGCAGCGCCTGAATGTCCAGTTCGGCCACGAAAACGGGCGCGGTGAAGTCCAGGCTCCGCGCAACGGAACCGGCAACTTGCCCCATAATCCCCACATTCTTGCCCGCAATGACCACTTCCGCGGCGGTTCCCGCCGCGTAAAGGTCCATCTGGAACGGGACAAACGCGCAGTTCTGGCCAAAGAAGGCCGCCACCACCTCCACCCAGCCCTTGAGGTCATAGAGGTCCGTGGGCCGGTCCGTGGCCGACCAGTGGCTCTCCCCCGCCGGTCCGGAAAGCAGCAGGCCGAGGCGCAGGGGCTCATTCGCCAGATCCTGCCCCGCCACGGGCAGGTACACCGGCCCGATCTCAAAGGCCGACAGCCGGGCGTTGCCCCGCTTGTGGTTGGTCTCCGCATTGGCCAGCAGACCCGGGATCAGGCTGGTCCGCATGCCCGCGTGGTTCTCGCTGAGGGGGTTCTGCAGGAGGACCATCTCCCCGCAATACCCGTCCAGTCCCAGTCGCTGGACCGCCGCCGGGGAGCTGAAGGTCCAGTTGTAGAACTCCGACAAGCCCCTGCTCACCAGACACTTGCGGAGAAGGGACACCTTCTTCTCGTGCGGGGCAAACACCTCCTCCGACTGGCGGACACGGGGAATGGTGGCGGGGACACGGTCATATCCGTAGAACCGCACGATTTCCTCAATCAGGTCGGTCTCCATCTTCAGGTCATGGCGCCACGAGGGCACGCCCACGGTGATCCCGTCCGCATCCTCCCGCTCCACAGGGCACCCCAGCCGTTCCAGAATGGTGCGCTGCTCGGGCGCGGGAACCGGCATGCCCAGAAACGCATCGGTTCGCGCGGTGCGCAGGGCGATGCTGCGGGGGGTGGGCTTTGTCGGATACTCGTCAATGACCCCCTCCCGGACGGTGGCCCCCGAAAGTTCGCACATCAGCGCGGAGGCGCGGTCAATGGCGTACCGGGCCATCTCCGGGTCGCTGCCCCGCTGGAAATGCTGGGCGGCCTCCGTCACCAGGCCGAGTTTCCGGGCGGTGCGGCGCACCGATGCGGGTTTGAACACGGCGCTTTCGAGGAGGATCCGGGTGGTCCCCTCCCCCACCTCGCTGTCCGCGCCGCCCATGACGCCGGCCACGGCCTGGGGATTCTTCGCGTCGGCAATGACCAGCATGTCCGGCTCCAGGGCGCGTTTCATGCCGTCCAGCGTGGTGATGGCCTCGCCGGGGGCGGCGGTGCGCACCACGATCCGGTTCTCCGCCAGCAGGTCGAAATCAAAGGCGTGCAGCGGGTGCCCGGTCTCCAGCAGGACGTAGTTGGTGACGTCCACAATGTTGCTGATGGGGCGCTGTCCGGCGGCGATGAGCCGCTGGGCCATCCAGAGGGGCGACGGACCGACCTTCACATTCTCCAGGATGCGTGCCATGTAGCGCGGGCAGGCGTCCGAATCCTCAATCCGCACGGACGAGACCCCGGCGGCCTCCCCCCCCTTCTCATCCAGTGCCGCGGCGGGAATACGCAGTTCCTTTCCGTAATAGGCGGCCAGTTCCCGGGCCACGCCGATCATGCAGGCCCAGTCGCCCCGGTTCGGCGTAACCTCAATTTCCACAACCACATCGTTGAGTCCGAGGTACTCCTTGGCGTCCATGCCGAGGGGGGCGTCCTCCGGCAGGATCATGAGGCCCGAGTGGTCCTCCCCCAGGCCGAGTTCGCGGGCGGAGCACATCATGCCCTGCGACTCGACGCCGCGCATCTTGCGCTTGCCGATGGCGAAGCCGCCGGGCAGGGTCGCGCCGACGACGGCGGCGGGCACCCGGTCCCCCGGCTTCATGTTCTTCGCGCCGCACACGATCTGGAGGGGCGCCTCCCCCCCGGTGTCCGTGCGGCAGACCACCAGGTTGTCCGCGTCGGGGTGCGGGTCAATGCTCAGGATCTGCCCGATGACCACGCCGGAAATCTCCTTTCCGGGCTCGGTCACCTTCTCGATTTCGAGGCCGAGCATGGTCAGGCGCTCGCAGAGCTCCTCCACCGGCAGGTCCAGGTCCACATACTCCTTCAGCCAGTTCAGCGAGATCTGCATGGTCAGAATTGCTCCACGAAACGGGTGTCGTTTTCATAAATGTGGCTGATGCTGCCAATGGCGTGGCGGACCATCGCGATGCGGTCCAGTCCCAGCCCGAAGGCAAACCCGGAATAGCGCTCGTAGTCATAGTTGACGGCGCGGAACACCTCCGGGTGCACCATGCCGCAGCCCAGCACCTCCAGCCAGCGGCTTTTGACCGCGCCGGTCTGGCGGTCCACGGCGGTCCAGAGAATGTCCATCTCCGCGGACGGCTCCGTGAAGGGGAAGAAATGGGGCCTGAACCGGATCTGGGTGTCCGGGCCGAAAAAGGCGTGCACGAACTTCATCAGGGAACCCTTCAGGTCCGTGAAGGTGACCCCCTCGTCCACCAGCAGCCCCTCCAGCTGGAAGAACATGGGGCTGTGGGTGGCGTCATTGTCCACGCGGTAGACGCGCCCCGGCACCACCACGGCCACCGGCGGCTTGGTTCGCTCCATCACGCGGATCTGCACCGGGGAGGTCTGCGTGCGCAGCACCACGCCCGGTTTCACAAAGAAGGTGTCGTGCGAGTCGCGCGCCGGGTGGTCCGACGGCGTGTTCAGGGCGTCGAAGTTGTAGTATTCCGACTCGATGTCCGGCCCCTGGGCGACCTGGAACCCCATGTCTGAGAAGATGCCGATGATTTCCCCCGCCACCTGGTTCAGCACATGCGTGTGGCCCAGGGGGAACCCGGTGCGGCCGGGGAGCGAGAAGTCGCAGGCGGACTCCACGGCGCGCCGGGCCTCGGCCTCCCCTTCCAGCGCGGTCTTGCGCGCGTCCAGGGCCTGGGAGATGGCGTCCCGGGTCTCGTTGGCGGCCTGCCCCGCGAGCGGGCGCTCCTCGGCGGGGAGCGAGGCAAGACTCTTCAGGATTTCGGTGATCTGCCCCTTGCGGCCGAGGAACCGTACCCGGATGTCCTCCAGGGCCTTCAGGTCGTCGCACCCGGCGATGACGCCCAGGGCGTCCTGCCGAAGCTCATTCAGGCGTTCTTTCATGTCCTCTTTCAAATCCTTGCATGTAAGTGGTTTATGCAAAACGGGATGCCCCGTTTACACGCCCTCAAACAGCGCGCGCCCGACGCGCACCTGGGTCGAGCCCTCCTCGATGGCGGTCTCGAAATCGTCCGTCATGCCCATGGAGACCTCCGGGAGGCCATGCGCGTCCGCGAGTCGCTTCAGCCCGGAGAAGCACTGCCGGAGCGTGGCCTCCGGCGCGCCGAACGGCGCCATGGTCATCAGCCCCTCGATGCGCAACCGGTCAAACCCGCGCAGGGTGTCCCATTGCGCCGCAAAGGTCGCCGGGGTGAACCCGTGCTTCGACTCCTCGCCGGACACGTTCACCTCCACCAGCACCCGCAGGAAGCGGTTCTGCTCCTCGCAGCGTTTCTGGAGGGCCTCCGCGGCCTTCACCCGGTCCAGCGCGTCGAAACACGCGCAGTGCGCCACCACCTCCGGGGCCTTCCGCGTCTGGAGCGGGCCGATGAGGTGCCACACAATGTCCTCCGGCGCCTCCAATGTCTTCGGCACCGCCAGCTCCACCCGGTTCTCCGCCATCTCCCGCACCCCCAGGCGGTGCAGTTCGCGGATTTCCGCCATGCCGACGGTCTTCGTGACCGCGATCAGACGCACCGCATCCGCCGGCCGCCCGGCGCGCGCGGCGGCGGCCTGAATGCGGTCCTGAACCCGCCGCAGATTGTGCGAAATCGCCTTCAAATTCAATGGAGAAACCCTTCCGGGGGAAACGGGATGACGCTCACGGAAGGTAAGAATAGTCCGCAGAGCCTGACCGGTGCAACTTTGGCGGCGGGGTCCCAGGAACGCGGACGGACACGGACCCGCACGGACAAACACGGACAGGATGGACAAGGAGAGCACGGGGCACCGTCTTATTTGTCCGTGCAGGTCCGTGTTCGTCCGTGGCCGTCCGTGCGCCTACTTCTCCGGGGTCAGCCCGCAGGCCCAGGCGGTGCCGCGCCGGAAGAGCTCCCCCACCTCCGGCGGCGCATAGGCGGCCCCGTTGTGGCCGAGCACGCAGTGAAACACCCGGAGCCCCGGCGTGTCCACGGTGAACGCGATGGGACATTCCTTCCCGTCCACCTTGCTCACGGCGTCGCACAGCACATGAATGGGTGTCGTTCCGTCGAGGCAGGTGTACAGCTCGTCCGTGGTCTGGAAATCCTTCATCCCCTGAACCACCGGATGGGCCGCGTCGCGGACGCGCACGGTGAACTCCCCGTGGGGGTCGTGGGCGCGCATTTCGGGGTTCCACACCCGGCCGGCGGTGGTGACGAAGTCCGGCCACTCCTGAAAGGCGCCGCAGGCGAAATGGGTCAACACCACGCCGCGTCCGCTCTCCGCGTATTGGCGCAGCCTCTCCCCTTCCACGGCCCCCATCGGAATGTTCTCCGCGTAGTTTTTGAAATGGACCACCACGGCGTCAAAGGCCGGCAGCAGCGAAGAGCCCGCCATCGCCGGACTCTCGCAGACATAGGTCTCCATCCGGTCGTCGGCCCGCAGCACCTCCACGAACGCGCGGCTGGTCTCGGGCCACGGATGCCCCGGATAGTCCTCCCCCGTCACCACCAGCACCCGCTTCTTCGCAGCGCCCTCCGGTTTCGGACGCCCCAGCAGCGCCACCTCGCCGAGAGCGGGAACGGCGCCGTCTTCCCCGACGCACGCCACCAAAAGCTCCGCCTGTCCGGCGGGCACGGGCAGCAGCATCCGCGCGGGCACGGGCTTGCCCTGGTCAAAGGCCGCCGCCGTCACCGGGGGCAGCACTTCCTCCCACCCGACGAAGCTGCCGCCGATCCCCAAACCGAAACTGACCGACTGCCGGGGCGGGTTCTTGCCCTGGGCATTAAAGACCATGCCCACGAGATACTCCCAGTCCCCCTTCATCCGTGAAACGGAGAACTCGACCCGCGCCGGGTCCTCGCCGGCGACTTTTCGAGGAGCCGGATCCTCCGCTCCCTCCTCCCCTGCCCGCGCCACCACCCGAAAACCGGACGGGAACAAGTGGGACTCCCAGACCTCCGCGGCGTGGCCCGCCGTCGCCGCCGCCATCATCCCAGCGAGGAGCATCAAGCCCGCCGCCCGTACCGGGCAAAGTCGTCCTGTGTTCACAGTCCTGTCTCCTCGGGGATGTTGAGTTCCTTCAGC
Organism: Candidatus Hydrogenedentota bacterium; assembly: GCA_012730045.1. NCBI lineage: Bacteria > Pseudomonadati > Candidatus Hydrogenedentota > Candidatus Hydrogenedentota bacterium. The sequence goes on from JAAYBR010000123.1 coordinate 20,739, forward strand.
GTGCCGCGCAGCAGCAGCGGATCCTCATACAGCGCCACATGCGGCTGGTACCCCAGCCCGTGGATCCAGCTCACGCCGTCAATGAGCCCGCATTCGATGCGGCCGACGCCCTGACTGTGCGCCCATTGGACACACTTGCCGAAGTCCCAGCAGGCGCTGTTGAAGGCGTCCGTGTGAAATCCGATCCGCATGGCGCCGTCTCCTGTGTTTGCCCCGGCAGATGCGGGGGCCGCCTGCGGCAAGATAGCAGAAAGCCCGGCGGCGAATAAAGCGGAAGAGTGGACGAGATGGACGGGATGGACGAGATGGACGGGATGGACAAACACAGCCCGTACCAACAGGGCTCTTTCCGTCCATTTCGTCCATCTCGTCCATTTCGTCCATTCTTTCGGTGCGCGCCGCGCGCGCTTGAGGCGCTTTCGCCGCGCGTGCTATAACCGGCGCACGGAGGCCCGCCCATGCACACCGTCCCGCAGAAATCCCCCTTCACCCTCGCCGAACACGTCGGCATCACCCTCGCCATGGGGCTGATGGGCATGTACTTCTGGGCGATCCGCGGCACGGGCGGCTATGGCGGCGCGCCGGGCGCGGTGGTGGCGGGGCTGGGGTGGGCGCTGCTCTGGCAGCTCTTCTCCTCCGTCGGCGCGGCGCGCGCCGGCACGCCGCCCCGGTCGCCGTGGATCCTCGCGGCCATCATCCTCGGCGTGGGCTTCGGCGGCATGACGGGCTACGGCGTGTACACCGCCTGGGTGCGCGGCGAGTTCTTCCTGAACCATCCCGACGGCATGCGGCCCGTGGCCCCGTGGACCGGTTACGCCATGCTCTTCGCCTGCGGCCTGCACTGGGGCGGCATCGCGGGCACCTTCATCGCGTGGGCCCTTGCGGGCCCCGTGTCCCGCAAGACCTGGATTCTCCGCATCGCGTCCGGCATTGCGGGCGCGCTGGTGGCCGTGCAGTTTGTCAGCCGCCTCCCCCAGTTCTTCCTCCCTTTCCACGCCGAGGGAATCTACCTCGACCCGGCCAACGAGACCTGCATCCGCGCCGCGGGATCCATGGAGAACGTCTTCTCCCATGTCGGCCTCTTCCTCGGGTTCCTGGCCTGCGAGGCGGCGCGCGGCAACCGGCGCGGCGCGGTTGGGATGCTGCTCATCGCCCTGGGCTTCGCCCTGCCCTTCGCCGCCGGCGGATACTGGCACACCCTGCGCGAGGCTTCCCTGCAGCTCGACTGGTGGAAGAACTGGGAGATGTCCATCGGCCTCGGCGGCGGCCTCACCCTCGGCGGGGCCTTCTGGGCCGTCCACCGCGAACCCGCCCCCGCCCGGACACGGAGCGATGTCCCCCTCGCCGTTCGGATACTGCTGGGACTAGCCCTGTATGTCACGGTCCGGGGCGCGATAAAGGGCGTCTTGGCCCACGAAGAGGTGGACTCCAAGGCCTTCATGAACAGTCTGGACGCTGCCGCCCTGATGCTGGGCGCGCTGGGATTCTTCCTGCACCGCGCGGCGGCGAAGTATCGCGCCGGGTTTCTCTCGCAGCTTCCCGCGGGGGCGCTCCTCGCCGGGCTCGGCGTCATCTGCCTCTGCGGCTACGCCGTCACCCTGCCCGGCGATCCCAGCACGGGCCGCAGTTTCCTGCTGGCCGTGTATACTGGGGACGTCCTGGCGGGCGGCCTGATTATGCTGGGAGTGCTCCACGGCGGACGCGGCGCATCGCCTCAGTCCGACTAGTCCGACCGGGTCCGACCCGTCCGACAGGCCCCCCCATCCGACCGATCCGACCGATCCGGCCGATCTGTCGGAGGACCAAAAATCGCCCCCCTCTTGAACTTCGAGGCCCGTTGTGCTATACTCTGCCCATGCGCTCAGGACCTCGGGTTGGATGGACTATTCTCATTATGCGCAGTAGGGCGGACGCAAGGGCTGAACGGACGCGGAACGGGTTCACAAGGAGAGGCTGCGATGGCTAAGGGTGTCTGGCGCTATTCCATGAATCCCCAGGAGCTCAAACTCTGGGAGGATCCGGGCATGAAGGGCTGGCGCGCCGCCATGGAGGCCTACGTCGAAGACGAGGCCCGCGAGCGCGGCTACATGAAGTATGCCCTCCTCGGCCGCAGCAAGGAAGTCATCGCCGAGAAGGAAGTCACCAAGAACACCAAGGAGCCCGCCGCCACCGCCTAAACGCGCGCGGAATCCCCCCCGGAAGGCCCCGTCCCCGCCCCCCGGAGGAAACGGACTCCCCGGGAAGCGCCCCGGCGGCGCAGGCTCCCCGGGCATCAGGAAGCGGGAACGCGGGACGGGAAGCGTGGAGGGGTGGGAAACATGGGTCCCATCGTGGTGGGCCGCAGGCCCGTTTTCTCGTTTGTTGCCTTTTTAATTATTTTCGCCGCCTTCCCGGGCACCGCACAGCCCTCCGCTTCCCTCCCCCTCCACGATGGCTTTGAATTCGGCGCTTTTGCCCCCTGGTGGACCTTTGTTCCCGCACCCTCCCTGCCGCCCGCAGTCTCCCCCACCCGTGTTCTCGAATCCCTGTCTCCCGCTGTTGGCGTTGGCCATGCTGTCCTGGACAACGGAACCACCGGTTCTCATGTGTTGAATGAACTGGTTCTTCATCTTGATCTCCAAGATTACGAAGAGGTTACCCTGTCTTTCCTCGCGCGGACCTTCGGAGGACAACCCCATATTCTTGCCCCTTGGGCCGCCTTTACCGGGAGTCCTGAATGGGACGGTCTGGCGGCGAGTCCCGACGGGGTTACCTGGTACCCCCTGCGGCATTTGACCACAGACCACGGGCTCACCACTGAGTACACGGAATTCACGGTGAATCTCGACGCCGCCGCAACGGCGTGGGGATTTTCCTACACAAACACCTTCCTGTTGCGTTTTTCGCATTATGACAATGCCCCCGCCGATGGCACTCTCCCTCCTTATGCCGGGCTGGGGCTGGACGAGGTGCGGGTGACGGGGCGGGTGCGCGGCGACTACGATTTTGGCGACGCGCCGGCCCCCTATCCTTCCACGCTGGCGGACGACGGGGCACGGCATGGGCGGTCCGCTGGGCCGTTTCTGGGCGCGCTGTGCGATTATGAGGGGGATGCGCTGCCCTCCTGGAACGCCTTGGGCGACGATGCGGAGCATGCGGCCGATGAGGACGGGGTGGTGTTGGCCGGAGCGCTGGTCCCCGGAGACTCCGTCCCAGTGACTGTGACTGCTACGGCCTCCTGTTTTCTGGATGTCTGGGTGGATTTTGGGCAGAACGGCTCGTGGTCGGACCCGGGCGACCAGGTCTTTGCCGCCCAGCCGCTGAACGCCGGAACAAACGCGCTCTCTATTGCGGTGCCTGCCGGGGCCGTCCTGGGCGCGAACGCCTTTGCGCGGTTCCGGGTGTCCTCCGCTCCTGTGGGCATGCCCACCGGCGCGGCGGCGGACGGCGAAGTGGAGGATTACCGGTTCGAGATTGTGCCGCCCGCGCCGGTCGTGTCCGCCGAACCCTCCCACACGCCCGGCACGGAGAACACCGTCTTCTGGTCGGCCGTGACGGGGGCGGACACCTACCGGGCCATGCTGTCGCCGGACCCGGCGTTTATCGGTTCCCCGGTGACGGCGGACTGGGCCCCCCTCGCGGAGCACACGTTCGCCGGCTTGGACGAGGGGCTGTTTTATTACCGGGCGCAGGCGGGGGCCTCCGTGCCGGGACACGAGGAAACCTGGGGGCAGTCCACGGCGGCGGCCTTCGAGCAGGGCACGCGGACAGGCACGGAGGTGGACGCGGCGGGCGCAGTCACATTGGCGCATGCGTCGGGCAGGAGTTTTACCGTCGGCGGGGGCGTCCCCTTCCTGCGCAGCACGTTCACCGGGGCGGTGCGCGGCAATGTGTTCAAGGCGGCGGCGGGCGCGGTGCTGACGCGGGTGGAGTTTTTGCTGGAACGTGCAGCCCCCACGGCGGTGCAGATCATCGTCTACGAGGGCGGAGCAAACGCAACGGACCCCTACACGCTGGTGCTTACCCGGGACTTGGGAACCCTTCCGGTAGGGCTGGACTATGCCGACTCCGGGCCCTTCAACCTGCCGTTGACCGCCAACCTCCACTATTTGGTGGGTGTGGCGGCGCAGGGAACGGTGAAAACAAACCGGAATCCAGTGGCTCTTCCCCCCGAAACCGAAGCGTTTGGTACCTGGGTGAAGGTCTACTATGCGGACACCTACCCGGCTCCGGCGGCGATTCCCGGCACGAACCCAGGCACCTCGCTCAACGGATATTGCCAGCGGCTGGCGTTTCGGAACACCACTGACTACGCCTCCCCCGGCACCTGCGTCTCCCCCGTGGTTGCGCCGGACCCGCTTGCGGCGTGGAACACGCTGGAATACAGCGCAATGGTGCCCGGCGCGGCGTCGTTGACGGTGGACGTGCTGCCCGCGTCGGGCACGACCCCCTTCCCGGGGTTTACGGGGCTGGTGTCGGGCGCGTCGCTCGCGGGGCTGCCGCTGGAGCCGGTGCGGCTGCGGGCGTCGTTTGCCACCTCCAACAACACGCAGACGGCGGCGCTGCATTCGTGGGGGCTGCGGTGGCGGACGGAGGCGGACCGGGTGGTGGCGGGGCCGTGGTCGGGGGCGGTGTGGTCGCGCCAGGACCAGTTGCCTCCCGCCGTGGCGGAGGTGACGCTGCTGGATGCGTCGCCGACGCGGTCGGCGACGGTGTCGTTTGGGGTGCGGTTCACGGAGCCGGTGGAGAAGGTGGAGGGGACGGCGCCGTTTGACGATTTTGCGGTGTCGGCGGGGGCGCCTCCGGGGGCGGCGGTGACGGGGGTGTCGGGGGCGGACGATCTATATATGGTGACGGTCTCGACGGGCGGGGGCGTGTCGGGGACGGTGGGGTTGCGGGTGCTGGCGTCGGGGGGGCTGCATGACGCCCTGGGCCGGGAGATGGCGGCGGATTATGACGCGGGGCCGGGGTATGACGTGGACTTCACGCCGCCGACGGTGGCGGAGATCACGCCGCTGGACGGGTCGCCGACGAATGCGCCGCTGGTGCGCTGGCGGGTGCGGTTCAGCGAGCCGATGACGGATGCGCCGACGGAGGCGCCCTTTGCGGGGTTCTCGGTGGAGGGGGTGACGGGGGCGGCGGTGATCGCCGTGGTCGCGGAGCCGGACGCGTGTGTGGTGACGGCGGCCACGGGCCCGCACGACGGCGACCTGTTGCTCCGGGTGTTGGCGGCGGCGAGTCCCCTGCGGGACCGCGTGGGCTGGCCGCTGGACGGCGACGCCCTGTCGCCGGGGGCCTATGCCGTGCGGCATCTGGACTGGGCGGTGCAGCCGCCCGCCACCGTTCAGGCACGGGAGGGGCAGGCCCTCACCCTGCACGCGCAGGCAACGGGCGGCGTCGGCGGCACGGCCCACCAGTGGTTCTTCTCCCCCGAGGGGGCCAAGGCCTTCGAGGAGGTGCCCGGGGCCGTCTTCCCCGCGTGGCTCATCGGCAGCGTCCTGTCCTCCCAGGCCGGGGACTACTACTGCGAGGCGCGCGACGCCTGGGAGACCATCCAGTCCACCACGACCCGTCTTGAGGTGGAGGACAGCCTCCCGGCGGCGTCCGCGGCGAGGCTGGCGCTCTGCGCGGCGGCCCTGGCGATGGCCGGCGCGCGCAAGGCAAGGCGCGGAAAAGCGGAACGCCCCTGAGGGCGCCGGACAGGTCGGACTTGTCGGACAAGTCGGACTTGTCGGACCTGTCCGACCGATCCGTCGGATCGGACCGATCGGTCGGATCCGTCGGATGGGCGGAACTCGTGCGCGTGTGTCCGCGCTCCTGCTATGCTCTGAACACTGGATGGAAGAAGAAACACCCCTGGTGGAGGGTCTTCCCTTGCTCGAAAGACTGCTGGAAATGCTGGTGGACGTGCTCTCCAAAATGGGCTTGGGGATGGTGGGATGGATGACCCTGCTTCTTGCCTATTATCTGTTTCGCGGCGCGATGGATTCTCTCACGGGAAACTGGTTCACCAGAAGGTTGACCCGGATGCAGGGCCTGCACAACGCGGCGGAGAAGGACCTCGTCAGCCGGATGGCGGAGCTCTTGGATGCCGGGGCCGACTGCAACGCGCGCGACAAGAAAGGGCAAACGCCGCTTATGCTGGCGGTGGGCAACACCTCGTATTGCGCCGCTTTGTACCTGCTGTCCCGGGGCGCGGATCCCAATCTCTCCGACAAGGACGGCAACACCGCCCTGCATCTCGCCTGCACGGAGCCCGATCTGTCCATGATCTGTCTGCTCGTTGGACACGGGGCGGATATTACTGTGCGGGACGCGGGGGGGGGAAACGCCGGAGCAGATTGTGCGAGACCTTCCGGAATTCGCGACAGACCCGGGGGTGAAGGAAATGGTGCTTCGATACGGCCTCAACGTGGAAGACTGAACTCCGGGGAAGACAGAGGGGGAAGCCCATCGCGGAGAAGTCCGACGGGTCCAACCTGTCCGACCGATCCGTCGGATCGGACCGATCGGTCGGATCGGTCGGATGGGGCGGGCGTGCCGGGGGGCCGTCATTCCTTGAACGGGACGCCCTCCAGCGCAAGCAGCCGCCGTTTCCAGTCGAGGCCGCAGCTGAAGCCGCCGAGGGCGGCGTTCGCGGCGAGGACGCGGTGGCAGGGCACGACGATGGCGGTGGGGTTGGCCCCGAGGGCGGCGCCGACGGCGCGCGCCGCGCCGGGAGTGCCGATGCGCCGGGCGAGTTCCCCGTAGGAGACGGTCTGCCCCCAGGGCAGGTCGCGGGCGGCGGTCCAGACGCCGCGCTGGAAGGGCGTGCCGCCGGCCCAGTCGAGGGGCACCTCGCGGAAGTCCACGATGACCCCGGCGAAGTAGTCGGCGAAGAGGGTTTCGAGGCGCTTTCCCCAGACGCGGTTGTGCCGGGAATGGAGCATGTAGGGGGCGAGGGGCCGGCGGGGATCGGGCAGGCACAGGGTCTGGAGGCCCAGGGCGGAGAAATAGCCGTAGATGGGGCCCCATGGGCTGTCAAAACGGAAATCGGCGGCGTCCATGCGGGTCCCTTCCGGTCGGTGGATCCATGATAGCACAGTCCCCGGCGGCGGGCATTCCGACAAGAGATCGCCGCGTCGGCCGCGGGACGGCCTCCTGCTAAGAAAGTACTTCTCCGGAGTTTTCCACAATGAGCTGGCAACCCATTCTTGTGGCTTGTCTTGCGAGATTTTTGAGCAACCGCTCCTGGTACTGCCGTTCGTATTCCTCCTGTCC
>JAAYBR010000124.1 GCA_012730045.1 Candidatus Hydrogenedentota bacterium
ACGCCCGCAAAGTAGACGCGCCATCTTGGCGCGTTCTTTGGGCCAACGAAAACCCCAAGAACGCGCCAAGATGGCGCGTCTACTTTTCCGGCCCTCCCGCAGCCCTCACTTCATAGGCAGAATTCCCGCCCACGGCGGTCCGGGGCTCGCAACGACTGAGAAACCGAGCCTCAGCAATGACCGCGGAAATACACGTCATTGCGAAGGTGCGCAGCGCCTGAAGCAATCTCTTGCCCGCCAACGCTCCGATTCCAGCCCGTCTTATCCGGCGCTTTGGGAATGTCTTGATCTGCCCGGGGGGCTTTGCTAGACTCCCTCCCGGCGCGTTTCAGGCCGGTTTCCGGCCCAGACCGCGCGCGCAGGGAGACACCGCCATGCCCGCCGTTGACCATGCCGCCTATGTCCGCATGCTGGACCGCGCCCTGTCCGGGGGCTTCGCGTATCCGGCGATCAATGTGCTGGAGCTGACCAGCCTGAACGCCGCCATTGAGGGCTTCGAGGCGGCGGGCAGCGACGGCATCGTCCAGATTTCCGTGGCGGCGGGCATGCATGCGTCGGGCCCGGCGAAGAACCCCGTGCTGGGGGCCATCACGCTGGCGGAGCACGCGCGCCGGATGGCGGAGCGGGCCGGGGTCCATGTGGCGGTGCATTCCGACCACTGCCCGACCGGGAAGGTGGACAGCTTTCTGAAGCCCCTCATCGCCGAGACGGCGCGGCGGCGCGCGGCGGGGCTGCCGAACCTCTTCCAGAGCCACATGTACGACGGCAGCGACCTGCCCATGCGCGAGAACCTGCGCGTGGCGGCGGAGCTCATGGCCCTGTGCCGCGAAAACGAGATCATCCTGGAGGTGGAGGCGGGCGTCGTCGGCGGCGAGGAGGACGGCATCTCCGGCGCGCCGAACGCGAAGCTCTACACCACGCCCGAGGACATGCTGCTCGTGCATGAGACCCTGGAGCGCGACGGGGGCCGCTGCCTGCTGGCCGCCACCTTCGGCAATGTCCACGGCGTCTACAAACCGGGGCACGTCAAGCTGATGCCCGGCATTCTGAAAGAGGGGCAGGACGCCGTGGCGGCGAAATATGGGGACACCGCGCGCATGTGGCTCGTGTTCCATGGCGGCTCGGGAACGAGCACGGAGGAAATCCACGAGACCCTGGGCTACGGCGTGGTCAAGATGAACGTCCACACCGACACCCAGTACGCCCTGACCCGCGCCGTCGCCGACCACATGTTCACGCACTACGCCGGGGTGCTGAAAGTGGACGGCGAGGTCGGCGTGAAACAGGACTACCTCGCCAGCACCTGGCTTGACAAGGGGAGGGCGGGGATGGTGGAGCGGGTGGTTCAGGCCTGCGAGGAGTTGAAGTCTTCCGGAAGAAGCATGGGGTCTAGGGTCTAGGGTTTAGGGTTTGGGAAGAAAAGGAAGGGATGGGGAAGATGGGCATGAAGAGTTACCGGGACTTGGAGGTTTGGAAGCAGGCGATGGATATGGTGGTCGCGGTATACGGGTTGACCGGCGAGTTTCCCGCGCAGGAGAAGTACGGGTTGGCGAGCCAGATGCAGCGTGCGGCGGTGTCTGTGCCCGCGAATATCGCGGAGGGGTATGCGCGTCTCCATCGGGGGGACTATGTGCATCACCTGAGCATGGCGCGCGGCTCTTTGGCCGAACTGGAGACACACATCACCCTCGCCGTCCGTCTCGAATACGTTCCCCGCGAAAAGGCCGTGGAAATATGGAACACCACCCAGGAAGTGGGCAAAATGCTCACAGGACTCATCTCCTCGCTGCGCCGCCCGTCGAAAGGTTCCTTGCCGCCTTCCCAGACCCTAAACCCCAGACCCTAGACCCTGGAGTCAAAAACATGAAGCAATATACCGCCCAAAACCTTCTCATGCCCCCGTCGCCCCGTCCGGACGACCCGGGCTGTATCCTGTCCATCACCCCCGAAAGTGCCGGATGGGAGTACATCTCCTTTCAGGTCCGAAAACTGGCCGCAGGGGCTTCGTGGTCCTTTGAGACCGGGGAGAACGAGCTGGCGCTCGTTAACCTGAGCGGGCGGTACACCGTGGTGTCCGACAAGGGGACGTGGTCGGGCATCGGCGGGCGGACATCGCCTTTTGAGGGGGCGGCGCACGCGCTGTACCTGCCCCGGCGCACGGCGTTCACCGTGACGGCGGAGGAGGCCGGGGAGTTCGCGGTCACCTGGTGCCCCACGGACGAGGACCACGCCCCGTGGCTGATCCGCCCGGAGGAGGTGCGGATGTCCCTGCGCGGCGGCGACAACGTCTCCCGGCAGATCAACGACCTCCTGCCGCCGGGATCGCCGGTGCACCGGCTGGTGCTGGTGGAGGTGTACACGCCGGGGGGAAACTGGAGCAGCTACCCCCCGCACAAGCACGACGCGCACGCGGCGGACGCGGACGGCGCCCTGCTGGAGGCAGACCTCGAGGAGGTCTACTATTACCGGATCAACCCGCCGGAGGGCTACGCGTTCCAGCGGGTTTACACGGACGCCACCTGCCCCCTGCACCGCGCGGGATTCCCCATAGACGCCGTGGTCCTGGCCACGGACGGCTGCGCCGTGCTGGTGCCCGAGGGCTACCACCCCGTGGTCAGCGCGCCGGGCTACACGACCTACTACCTGAACGTGCTGGCGGGCAGCGCGCAGAGCCTCATGGCCCGCGACGACCCCCGCTATTCCTGGGTGAAGGAAACCTACCGCGGCGGCGACGACCGTTTGCCGCTTTATTGACCCGGGCCGAGCGCCCGGCGGGAGAAGACGATGACGCAGGAAAAAGTGTTTGACTCCGTGCACATGGGCCGGTCGTCCATTGACCTGTACAGCGACGATGTGGGGGCGCCGTTTCCGGAGATCACGAAGTTTGCGGCCTATGTCGGCGGGTCGCCGTTGAACATCAGCGTGGGCGGGCGGCGGCTGGGGATGGACACGGCGGTGCTCACGGCGCTGGGCGCGGACCCCGTGGGGGACTTCATCCTCCGCTTCCTGGAGAAGGAGGGGGTGGAGACGGCCTACATCCCCCGCAAGCCGGGGCACCGGACCAGCGCGGTGGTGCTGGGCATCGAGCCGCCCGACCGCTTTCCGCTGGTCTACTACCGCGACAACTGCGCGGACATCGAGCTGACGATTGACGATGTGCTGGCTGCCCCGGTGACGCGATGCAGGTTCTTCCAGTTCGCGGGCACAAACCTCTCGAAGGAGCCCAGCCGCAGCGCGACCTTCTTCGCCGCCGAGCAGGCGCGGGCGGCGGGGGCCGAGGTGGTCTTCGACATTGACTTCCGCCCCGACCAGTGGCACGACCCGCGCGCCTTCGGCGTGATGGCGCGGGCCATCCTCCCGCTGGTGGACATCGTGCTCGGCACGGACGACGAGATCAACGCGGCGATGCTCCAGGACCCCGCGCAGATCACCCTCACCCACTCGCAGGTGTCGGACACCAAGGTGGCGGGCGATGTGGACGCGGGGATCGCGGCGCTGCTGGCGCGCGGGCCGAAGGCGCTGGTGCACAAGCGCGGGATACACGGCGCCCGGGTCCACCTGCGGCGGGAGGACGGCGGCGTGGACCAGATTGACGCGCCGGGCTACCCCGTCGAGGTGTACAACATCCTCGGCGCGGGCGACGCCTTCGCGGCGGGGTTCCTCTGCGGACGGGTCCGCGGGCTGGACTGGCGGCAGTCCGGACGCCTCGGCGCGGCCTGCGGCGCCATCGTCGTGACCAAGCACGGCTGCGCCAATTTCATGCCCACCTGGGACGAGGTGATGGCCTTCGTCGGCGGGCGCGGCGGGCTGTAAGCGCGCGCCAGGCGTTCTTTCACACGCTGCGGAGCGCGGCCCGCAGTTTGTCGAGCATCGGCGGCACGGCGGTCAGGGGGTCGGCGTCCTCCTCGTACTCCAGCGCGACATAGCCGCGGTAGCCCGCGTCGCGGAGGATGCCCGCGATGCGGGCAAAGTCGGCCTCCCCCTTCTTGCCGTCCACGTTCACGGCCGCCTTCACCTGCACGTTCAGCGCCTTCGGCGCGAGCTGGGCCATGTTCGCGTAGGGGTCTCCGTGGAAGTTCCCCGTGTCGAGGTTTACGCCGAGCCATTCGTGGTTGACCGTGTCCAAAATGCGCAGCACGTCGTCGGCGGTCTCCGTGAGGTAGCCGTGGTTCTCGATGGCGAGAAAGACGCCCCGGGACCCGGCATAGTCGCAGGCCTCCCGGATGCCCGCCACGGCGCGGTCAAAGGCCGCCGCCCGGTCCGTCTTCTTGTCCTCGCGGCCTGCGAAGATGCGGATGACCGGCGCGCCGATCTCGACGGCGTTGCCGATCCAGCGCTTCATGTCGGCCATTTCCCGCGCGCGGTCGTCCCCCTCGGGCAGGCAGAAGTTGTTGCCCACGGCGGTGCCCGAAATCTCGACCCCCAGCCGGAAGGCCTTCGCCTTGAGCGAGTGCAGATACGCGGGCTCCTCCGAACTGAAGTAGTACGACGTCGGCTCAAAGGCGTCCAGCCCCCAGTCCGGACACCGGTCCAGCAGGTCATGCAGGGTCATGGCGCCCTTCTTCTCCCCGCGCGGCAGCAGGTCGCGGAACGAGTAGGCCGCCAGACTGAGGCGCAGGGGGGCCTTTCCGGCGGCCTCCGCGGCCCGCGCGGGTTTCGGGCTCACCGCCAGGGCGCACGCCAAAGCCCCGCCGCCCGCCAGCAACTGTCTGCGTGTGGTCTTCATGCCGGACTCCTCCAAGGGGTTTCGTCCATTATAGGCGGGCGGAGGGCGGGGAAGGCAATGCGGGGGACGAACCGACAGAAGGTTGCCGCCATGGGCGGGGCGGTCGCTTCCTGTCAGGAGGGCCGTGGCGGGAACGAGATTGCCGCACTCGCTTCGCTCGTTCGCAATGACGCGTCTTTTCGCGGTCGCTGCAATGACATGTGCCTTCCCGTCATGGCGAGCGAAGCCATCTCTTGCCCGCCACGGCCCGCCGCCAGCATGTCATGGCGAGCCCCAGACCGCCGTGGGCGGGAATTCTGTCCATGAAGCTATGGATACGGGTGTCCTTTCCCTCTTCACCCCGGAGGGGTGAGGGCCATTAGCCGGTGGTTGAGCGTCAGCGACACCACCGGGAACGGGTGCCCCCTTTTCCTTTCTGGCACCCCGGCAGGGGTGCGGGACTCCGGGGTCAACGGGAACCGACGTGTCCTGAACCCCTGCCGGGGTTCTTGAAAAAATGGGAGGGGGGCCTGCTGTCCGGTGGTATCGC
>JAAYBR010000125.1 GCA_012730045.1 Candidatus Hydrogenedentota bacterium
ACGCCCGCAAAGTAGACGCGCCATCTTGGCGCGTTCTTTGGGCCAACGAAAACCCCAAGAACGCGCCAAGATGGCGCGTCTACTTTTCCGGCCCTCCCGCAGCCCTCACTTCATAGGCAGAATTCCCACCCCCGGGCGGTCTGGGGCTCGCAATGACGTGTATTTCCGCGTCATTGCGGGCGAAGCGAAGCAATCGCTTGTCAGAACGCCCCCATTCTGTCGCATCCCGCAGGTAAACCGGTGTGTTCGGCGATTCGGGGCTGGGATTGCCCGTCCGTGGCCCCGGATTGGGAACCGGATCCGGAAAAATGGTAGAATAACGGGACTTTCCAGTTTTCCGCCGGTCATTTCACCATAAGGAGACGATTTTCATGGCGAGTTACAAGATTGCCCTCATGGGCGGCGACGGCACGGGTCCGGAGGTGCTTGCGGAGGGCGTGAAGGTGATGAACGCGGCCGCGCAGCGGTTCGGGTTCAAGACGGAGACGGCGGATTTCGACTACGGCGGCGAGCGCTACATGCGCACGGGCGAGGTGCTCCCGCCCAACGCGGCGGACGAGCTGCGGAAGTTTGACGCGATCTACCTCGGCGCGATCGGGCACCCGGACGTGAAGCCGGGCATCCTGGAGAAGGGCATCCTGCTGAAGCTGCGCTTCGAGCTGGACCAGTACATCAACCTGCGCCCCGTGAAGCTGCTGCCGGGCGTGGAGACGCCGCTCAAGGACAAGGGCCCGGAGCACATTGACTTCGTGGTGGTCCGCGAGAACACCCAGGACGCGTACACGGGCATGGGCGGCCTCATGCACGAGGGCACGCCGAACGAGGTGGCCACGCAGACGGCGGTCTACACGCGCTTCGGCGTGGACCGCGCCCTGCGCTACGCCTTCGAGTGCGCCCGCAAGCGCAACAAGAACAAGACGCTGACGCTGTGCGGCAAGACGAACGTGCTGACGCACATCTACGGCCTGTGGGAGCGCGCCTTCCACGAGATGGGCGAGAAGGAGTTCCCGGACATCAAGCGCGAGTACGCGCATGTGGACGCGACGACCATGTGGTTCGTGAAGAACCCCGAGTGGTTCGACGTCCTCGTGACGGGCAACCTGTTCGGCGACATCATCACCGACCTGGGCGCCATGATCCAGGGCGGCATGGGCATCGCCGCGGGCGGCAACATCAACCCCGAGGGCGTCTCCATGTTCGAGCCCATCGGCGGCAGCGCGCCCAAGTACACCGGCATGAACGTCATCAACCCGATGGCCGCCATCCTCGCGGGCCAGATGATGCTCGACCACCTCGGCGAGACCGAGGCCGCCCTCGCCATTGAGAAGGGCGTCGTGGACCTCCTCACCTCCGGCCAGCTCAAGGGCCTCTCCGTGAAGGAGATCAAGGAGTCCGGCCTCTCCACCAGCAAGATCGGCGACATCGTGGCCGAGAACGTCGCCAAGGGCTGACGCAAAGACGGACCTTTTTCGACCGCCCCGGAACCCGTCCGGGGCGGTTTTTTCATTTTCGACAGCGTCGTAACGAAATTTCCCGCCGCTGGAGGAGGTTTCCATTTACAGAAGGGCTGAAATCCAGCCGCTCCGGGGCGGGTAACCCATTGAAAGGACGTTTGTTGGGCACCCCGGCCCTTTTCTTGCGAAACTATTGACATTTGAGCGTTTTTCGCTTAGAATAAGGGTATGCGGAAAGTTTGACGGCGCGGCATTATTCGTTGTTCCACGCGCCGGCAGGCTTCCGCCGGGTGACGGGCTGTTGCGCGGCGGGGTGTCCGGCAGATCATTTTTGGTCTTCATAACTGTTTACGGGCTGTGGCGATGGGCGCCATACGGGTTGGGTTCATAATGGACGACCGCGGGGACAAGTTGGCTGCGGGGGCGACCAGGACGGTTGAAAAGCCGCCCAAGCTCAGTCATGGCGCAAAGGTCAAGCGGGGCCAGCTGACAGCGGTCCAGCAGGGCCGCTACGGCACGGGTCCGGCGCCCTACGGCTACCGCCGCGGCCCCGACGAAAGCAAGCCCCTCGTGATAGACGACCGCGAGGCCGAGGTGGTGCGGACCATCTTCCGCGAGTACATCACCACCAAGAGCACGGGCAAGGTGGTCAACTACCTGCACTCGCGCAGCATCCAGACGCGCAAGGGCAACAAGTGGTCGCGCCAGGCCATCGCCATCATTCTCTCCAACCGCACCTACCGCGGCCGCGTGAGCTACGGCGAGGTGGAGACAGAGGGGCTGCACGAGCCCATCATCGAGCCCGCGCTCTTCTACAAGGCCAACGCCATCAAAGAGCGCAAGCGCCGCAACCGCCAGCACGTCCAGGAGGCGCTGGCGGAGGACTGACCGGCCTGTTTCCGTCCGGTTCCGCCCCGCGCCCCGCCGCCTCCGCGACACCCCCCAAGGAGCCCCCCATGCTGCTTGACCGAGAGAAGACCGCCCTGGTGGTGATAGACATCCAGCAGGTGCTTCTGCCGAAGTCGGAGGAGGTGACCGCCGCCTACCTGCGCGCCGCCGTGCGCATGATTCGCGCGGCGAAGGTGCTGGGGCTGCCCCTGCTGGTGACGGAGCAAAACCCGGACCGGCTCGGCGGCACGCACCCGGAGGTGCTCCCCGAGCTCGGGGACACGCCGCGCATCCCCAAGATCGAGTTCGGCTGCCTGGCCAACCCGGCCTTCCGCGCGGCCCTGGCCGCCTCCGGCCGCACCCAGCTCCTGATCATCGGCATGGAGGCCCACGTCTGCGTGAACCAGACAGCGCTTGAGGCCCTGGAGCAGGGCTTCGAGGTGTTCGTGGCGGAGGACGCCGTGGTTTCCTCCACGCCCGAGGCCCGCGCCGCGGGCCTGCGCCGCATGGAGCGCGCGGGCGCGGCGCGGCTCACGGTGGACATGGCCCTCTTCGAGCTCCTCCGCCGCGCGGGCACCCCGGAGTTCAAGGCCATGCTCCCCCTGCTCAAGGGCGGCTGAGCCCCGCCTTCCCCCCTCACATCCTTCGGACCCGCAGGACGCCCGGCGCATCCTGCGGGTCCGGTGTGTTTTCCGTCCCGGCGGCCCTATTCGCGGGTGATGGGCGCCGGCGCGCCGCCCATCAGCGCGGCGGTGGTGCGCACGAGGGTGATGAACTCGGCGCGGCGGCCGTCGAGGTCGGCGCCTTTGCCCGCCTCGGCGAGCTGGAGGACCAGGTCGAGGCTCGCGGTGCCCGCGTGGGCCGAGCGGCGCAGGAGCATGCCCCACGCGGCCACGGCGGCGGCGAACTGGTGGTCGGCGCCGGGGGCGGCGTCCAGCGTGTCGCCCGCCACGGGCACGTCGAGGCGCGTGCTGGTGTCGGCTTCGGGCCGCTTGTAGCGGAGCTTCACCGTCATCAGCTCGTTTGACGCGGGCCGGGCCCCGTCGGGGGCCGCCTCCGGCTTCGGGGCCTCGGGCACGGACTGGTACTTCAGCGCGTCCACCTGCGGCGGCTCCGGCTGCACGCCCGGGGGCACCAGCTCGTAGAGCGCCGTGACCGTGTGGCCCGCGCCGATCTCGCCGGCGTCCTTGCGGTCGTCGTTGAAGTCGCGGGCGGCGAGGGCGCGGTTTTCGTAGCCGATGAGGCGGTAGTGGCCGACGCGGGCGGGGTTGAACTCGACCTGGATCTTGACGTCCTTGGCGATGGTCACGAGGGCGCCCGCCGCCTGCTCCAGCAGGGCGCGGCGCGCCTCCTGGAAGGAGTCAATGTAGAAGTACTGGCCGTTGCCCTTGTCGGCGAGGCTCTCCATGCGGTTGTCCTGGAGGTTGCCCGTGCCAAAGCCGAGCACCGTCAGGAAGACCCCCGTCTTCGCCTGCTGCTGGATCATGGAGACCAGCGCGTCCGTGTCGCTCACGCCCACGTTGAAGTCGCCGTCCGTGGCCAGCATGACGCGGTTGGCGCCGCCGGGGATGAACGCCGCGCGGGCGAGGTCGTAGGCGATGCGGATGCCGCCCTCGCCGTTCGTGGAGCCGCCCGCGGACAGGCTGTCGAGCACGCCGTGGATCGCGGCCTTCTGGTCGCCCGGCGTGGGGGCGAGGCGCACGCCGGCGCGGCCCGCGTAGGTGACGATGCTGAGGCGGTCGCGGCCCGTGAGGGACTCCGCCAGCAGCTTCAGGCCCTTGACCAGCAGGGGCAGCTTCTCCGGCGGCTGCATGGAGCCCGACACGTCCACGAGGAAGACCAGGTTCACCGGCGCGCGCTCCTCCACGGCCACGTCCTGGCCGCGCAGGCCGATCCGGGCCAGCAGGTGGCCGGGGTTCCACGGGCAGGGGTGCGTCTCCACGTTCACGGAGAAGGGGTGCTCCGTCTGCGGGGCCGGGTACTCGTAGCGGAAGTAGTTGACCAGCTCCTCCACGCGCACGGCGTCCGGCGGGGGCAGCGTGCCCTGCGTCAGGAAGCGCCGCACGTTCGCGTAGGACGCCGTGTCCACGTCCACCCCGAAGGTGGACAGGGGCACGTCCGCCACGCGGGTGAAGGCGTTCTCCGAGATGGGCGCATAGGACTCCGACCCCGGCGCGGGCGTGGGCTGGGCCCAGTACAGGCGACGGTCCAGGCCGTCCTTGTCGGACAGATAGCCCAGCGCCTGCAGCTGGTCGCGCACCTCGGCGGGCACTTGGGGAACCCCCAACCCGCCCTGCCCGCCGGCACGCTGCTTTGCCTCGTTCGACGAGTAGAAATCGGTGACGGTGCCCAACCCGTCCCCCTCCCCAGACATCTCGACCTTGTCCGTGAAGTCGGCGCGGACATTCAGTTTCGTGGGCTCGGCTGCGGGGGCGGGCAGGGGTTCGCCGGCAATGCGGAGCTGCCCGCCGATTTCCACGTTTTGCAGGCTCCCGGTTGCATACTCCACCTGCGGGAGGGGCGCGGCGGCGGGGGTGTCACCCTTCGGTGCTTCCCCGGCGGCCGAACCCTCATCCAGTTCGACAAACGCCCCGGGCTTGTCCGTGAACTCGGCGCGAATGTTCTCCTGGGCGGGCTGGGCGGCGAATTCGGGCTGCTCCTTCCCGCCCACGGCGGGCTGGGCGGCGTCGGGCGGATACATCGAGCGAAAGTCCTCGCCCCAGACGCTGTAGTTGTCGAACTCTCTAGGCTCGGCCAACTGGTCCACCAGCGCGGGCTGGGCGGGGGCCTCCTCCTCTCTGGAGACCTTTGAGGCGTCCGTGTTCGGGGCTGTCCGGGCCAGTTGGGGCCGCATGGCCGCTTCACGGGCTCTGGAGAGCGCGGGCAGCACGAGGAAGGCGCCGACCGCAACGATCAGCCCCGCGGCGAGGGCAAGACGCAGGGCCAGCCTTCCGCGCCGGGCGGGGGCCCTTACGGAGGCGGGGCCTGCGGCGGCCAGCACGGCGGCGCGCTGTTCCGGCGTGAGGGCGGGGGCGTCCTCTTCGGCCAGCGCGCCCGCGAGCAGGGTGGCGGCGGCGCGGATGTCCTCGACTTCGGCGCGCGCCTCGGGGTTTTCGTTCAGGAAGCGCTCCACGGCGGCGCGCTCCTCGTCTGTGACCTCGCCCAGCGCGTACGCGGTGAGGAGGGGGTCGTCTTTAGTGATGTTCATGGTGTCGCTCCTCAGGCCTGCGGGGCGGCGGGGGCCGCCGCGTCCGCCAGGTGTTGGCGTGCCGTTTTCAGTCCCGTGTGGATCAGATAGCCCACGTTCGAGACGCTCAACCCCGTGATCCGGCTGATTTCCTCGTAGGACAGGGCGTCCTGAAACTTCAGCCGGAGCACCTCCTGCTGTTTGGGGGGCAGCCCCCCGATCAGGGCGTCGGCCCGCGAGCGGGCCTCGGCCCGCTCCGCCGACGCCGACGGCGGCGCCTCCCTGCCGGGCAGGGACGCCGCGGTGTGCTCATCCAGGGCAACCATGCGCTGCTCCTTTCGTAGGTGGTCCAGGGCGAGGTTGCGGCAGACCGTGTGAAGCCAGGGCACCAGATGGTCCCCGATCCGGGCGCGGTCGGCGCGGCACAGGCGCAGGAAGGTCTCCTGCACCACGTCGCGGGCCGTCTCCAGATCCCCCGTGAGCCGCGCCGCGTGGCGCAGCAGGGGGGCCTCATGCCGGTTGAGGGCGTCCCTCACCCAGTCCGCTTCCGGCGGCGTGCCGCCGGGTCTTTCGGTTTCTTGACTGTCCACGGAAACTCCTCCAGGTTCAGCCGGTGTCTTCACGGGTCAGCGCTGACATCACTATAACGGGTGAGACCCCGGTTTTCTTAGGGGGTTCGGGAAAAGGGCGGGGAAATTGATGGACGGGATGGACGAAATGGACTCGATGGACCGTTGTTTCCTGTCCACTCGGTCCCCCTGGTCCTCTTTGTCCATTCCGTCCATGTCGTCCATGTCGTCCATCTTGGTCCCTATTCGCCCGTGCCGGGCCGTGTGGGCTATAGTGTTGGGCGTTTGGGCCGCCGGGCGGGCGGCCCTGGAGAGGTTCATGGCGACGGACAAGACAGACCGGCACCCCCCCCTGCACCCCCTCTCGTGGCGGGAGGACGGCCGCGTGCTGCTGCTGCTGGCCGGCCTGGTGCTGCTGGTGTTTGGGTACACGGTGTTTTTCGACTCCCTGATCATGGACGACCAGCGTTTCGTCTTCCAGAACAAGGAGATCATGAAGGGGCTGGCGGGAGGCGGGTTGCGGGTGCTGTTCACGCACTTCTGGATGCCCCTCACCACGCTGACGCACCTCGTGGACGCGTCGCTGTTCGGCAAGAACCCCGCAGGGCACCACGCGCACAGCGTGCTGTGGCACCTGGGCGCGGTGCTGCTGTGGTACCTGGCGCTGGTCCGCATGACGGGCAACCGGGGGGCGGCGGCGCTGGCCGCCGCGCTGTTCGCGGTGCATCCCCTGCGGGCGGAGGCGGTGGCGTGGATCGCCAGCCGCAAGGAGGTGGTCAGCGGGTTCTGGTTCGCCGGAACGGTGCTGCTGTACGCGCGGTACGCGGCGCGCCCGTCGGTGGGGCGCATGGCCCTGGTGTGCCTCGGCATGGCGCTGGCCGTGCTGTCCAAGCAGACCGTGCTGACCCTGCCCTGCGCGCTGCTGCTGCTGGACCTGTGGCCCCTGGGGCGGCTCACCCTGCTCCGCCCGGCCACCTGGGTGCGCCCGGTGCTGGAGAAGCTGCCGCTGTTCGCCCTGTGCGTGCCCGCCATGCTGCTGGCCCGGGCGACGCAGCGGGAGTTTGGCGCGTTGGAATGGGCCGCGGAACTTCCGCTGTCCTTCCGCGCGGGGAACGCCGTGGTGAGCCTCGCGCGCTATCTCGGCCACACGGTGTGGCCCGTGCCGCTCATGGGGCACTACCCCGAACTGCGCAACACCCTCACGCCGGGCATGGTGGCGGGCGCGGCGGCGCTGCTGCTTGTTGTGACGGCGGCGGTCCTGTTTCTTGCGCTGCGCCGGAATCCCATGCTGTATCCGCTGACGGGGTGGGCGTGGTTTCTGGGCACGCTGGCGCCGGTGCTGGGGCTGGTGGGCTTCGGCAACGCGTCCATGGCCGACCGGTGGGCCTACATTCCCCATCTGGGGCTCATGGCCGCCGTCGCCTGGGGCTGGTTGGCCCTGGCGGACCGCCTGGCACCGGCGCCGGAGGCCCCGCCGGAGTCCAGACCGCCCAAGAAGGCCCCGCACCGCAAGACCGCGAAAGCCGCGCCGCAGAACCGCCTGGCCCTGCGGGGGGCGGTGGTGCTGGTGGCGGTGACCGCGCTGCTGGGGATACGGCAGACCTCATACTGGTGGAACGACCAGGTGCTTTGCACCCGGATGCTGGCGGTGTCGGACGGGGCGAACGCGCTGGCGCACACGAACCTGGGCTACCTGTGCGGGCGGGCAAAGGATCCGGCCGGGGCGATGGAGCATTACCGGAAGGCCAGCGAACTGGAGCCGCACAACCCCTTCTGGGCGGTGAACTACGCCATGGCCCTGAACGGCGCGGAGCGCGCGCCGGAGGCGGAGGCGCTGCTGGCGCCGTTTCTGGCAACGGACGGGGACAACCCGCATGTCCGCATGCAGCTCGGCATCTCGCTGTTCAACCAGAAGCGCTTCGCCGAGGCCCTGCCGCACATGGAGGCCGCCGTCAAAAGGCTTCCGAAAAACCACCTCTACCTGACGAACTGGGGGCACTGCCTCGGCAATCTTGGGAGGACGGACGAGGCGCGGAAGGCGTATCAGGCGGCGCTGGCCGTGGAGCCCCGGTACAAGGGCGCCCGCGCCGCGCTGGAGGCCCTGGGCGCCCCGTGACGGAGGATGCGACCCCGTGTCCCTGAGCGAAGACACTGAAACAGGCGGACGCCTCTCCCTCCTGCGCGACGGCGCGGCGGCGGCGCTGCTGTGCGCGGCGGTGCTGGCGGTGTTCGGGCAGGCCGTCTTCTTCGACTTTCTCGCGATGGACGACCTGGCCGTGGTGGTGGAGAACCCCGGCGTGCGGCCCGGGCTGTCGGAGGAGGGGCTGCGCTTCGCGCTTACGCAGTACCACTTCGGCATCTGGATGCCCGTCACCACGCTGACCCACCTGCTGGACGTCTCCCTCTTCGGCATGCGCCCGGCGGGCCACCACGCCCACAGCCTGCTGTGGCACATCGGCGCCGCCGTCCTGTGGTACCTGGCGCTGGTCCGCCTCACGGGGCGGCCCGGGGCCGCGCTGGCCGCCGCCCTGCTCTTCGCGCTGCACCCCATGCGGGCCGAGGCCGCGGCCTGGGTGGCGTCGCGCAAGGAGGTGGTCGCCGGGTGCTGGTTCGCCGCCGCCGTGTTCGTGTACGCGGGCCAGCGGGGCGGACGCCCCTCCGCCGCGCGGCTGTCCGCCGTGTTCTGCGTCATGGTCCTCGCGCTGCTGTCGAAGCCGACCACCCTTGTGCTTCCCTTTGCGCTGCTGCTGCTGGACGCGTGGCCCCTGGGCCGCCTGGACCTGCGTCGTCCCGCCACGTGGATCCGCCCCGTGGCGGAGAAGCTGCCGCTCTTCGCCTTGTGCGCGCCCGCCGTGTGGCTGGGCCGCGCGGGACAGGACAGCCTCAACGCCCTGTCGTGGACCGGCGACCTGCCCCTGTCCTTCCGCGCGGGGAACGCGCTGGTCAGCTACGCGCGGTATCTTGGCCACACCTTCTGGCCCGTGCGGCTCATGGGGCACTACCCCGAGCTGCGCGGCGCGCTCACGCCGGGGATGGTGGCGGGCGCGGCGGTCCTGCTGGTCGCCGTGACGGCGGCGGTGCTGGCGCCCGCGCTGCGGCGCGGCGGGCGGCCGCGCCTGCTGGCGGGGTGGCTGTGGTTCCTCGGCACGCTGCTGCCCGTGATCGGGCTGGCGGGCTTCGGCAACGCCGCCATGGCGGACCGCTGGGCCTACACGGCCCACCTGGGCCTGCTGGCCGCGCTCGTGTTCGCGGTTGCCGGCGCGCTGAAGTCCCCGCGCGCGCGGGCCGCGCTTGCGGCGGCGCTGGTCGCCGCGGCGGCGGGGCTCGGCGCGTGGCAGACCGCCTATTGGCGGAACGACGAGACCCTGTGCCGCCGCATGCTGGAGGTGTCCGGCGGGGAGAACGCCATGGGCCGCGGCAACCTCGGGCTGGCGTTGTGGAGGCGCGGCGACCACGCGGGCGCGCTGGAGCAGTACCGCGAGGCGGTCCGCCTCCAGCCGGGCAACCCGGCCTGGCTGGTCAACCTTGCCGCCGCACTGATCCAGACGGAGCGCTTTTCCGAAGCCGAGTCTGTGCTCGCGCCGCAGATCCGCGCCTTCGCGCGGAATCCGCGCGTGCGCATGCAGTACGGCCGCGCGCTCTACGAGCAGGACCGCTGCCGCGAGGCGCTGCCCCATCTCGCCGCCGCCGCGGCGCTCGCGCCGGAGGACTCCGTGTGCGCCGTGAACCACGGCCTCTGCCTCATGGTCCTGGGCGACCTGGAGCGCGCGGCGGCGGAGTTTCAGCGCACCCTGGCGCTGGACCCCGGGAGCGCCCTCGCCCGGCAGTGCCTGGAGGACATCCGCCGCGCCCAAGAGGCGCCGGGGAACTGACGGGAGGGGGGCAGGACGCCGGCCCCCGCGCGCCGGTCATCCAAACCATTTGCGCGCGCCGTAGAAGGCGGCGCCGAGCGCCACCGCGCCAAGGAGGGATTCCCAGTTTCCGGTGAGGACCAAGGGCAGGACGCCGAAGGCCACCCCGAACGCAAGGACAAGCGGCTCCTTCTGCCGGACGCCGTAGACCAGCATGCCCATGCTCACGGCGCTGGTCACCAGGGCGACCAGCAGGTAGAGGGTGCCCATGGGGGTTAGCTCCGCTCCTCCCACTCGTGGAGGCCGGCGGCCACGAGAATGACCAGCACCCCCGCCCCCATGACGATCCAGCCCCATTCCAGCGGCATGGTCGCCCCGAGTTTGACGATCTCGGCCCTCCTGAGAAAATAGGTGGCCGGGAGCATGAGCGCGCAGAGCCCCCCCGTGAGCCACAGCCACCGCATCTTCCCCCAGAGCGCCAGCCCGAGCGTGGCCGCCGCGAGCAGCAGCACCAGCGTGCCCGGAAGCACCCACACCCCCACGAAGCTGATCCCGCCCAGCTCGCCCACCCGCTCCACCGGCGCGAACACCCCGAGGAACAGCACCACCGCGCCGATCATCCCGACTATCTGCCGGGTCTCAACGTTTTCCAAACTTTCCATGCCGGGTCTCCCTTGACCGGGCGGACTCCCGCCTCCGGCCGCGCATGATTCTACCCCTCCGCCGCCCGCCGGACAAGTTGCGGACCACGGCGCTGCGCGGCCTCCCCGCGCTGACGCTGAAATCAACGTCGCCGCGAAGGAGCGCAGCGGCTGCGGCGATCCCGCGCCCGCTCCGGCTTCGGTTCTCGCGATGTCTTATCCGGCGATTGGGGGACATGCGCCGTCTTGCAATGCCGCCGCCGGGGGGCTAGAATTCGCCCCCATGCCTGAAGAGACACATTCCCCGGCCCCCCCCCCGTCCTTGGTGCCGGCGCTGCGCCGGACGGTCACCGGCCTGTCGCTGGTGCTGCTGACGGCGCTGGTCCCGGCGGTGTGGGCCGTTTTCGGGGGGGCGGCCGCCAAGGGGCTGCTGGGGGGCGGGCTCGCCTCCGTGTTCGGGTTCCACATGACCTGCCTGGGGGCCCAGAAAGTTGAACGGCTTTCCGGAGGGGGCATAAAATGGTTGCCGTCACTCTGGGTGCTCCTCAGGCTTTCCGCCTACCTCCTTGCCCTTGCCAAGGGTTACTCCCTCGACACCGCGCAGGCCCGGGGTCTGTTTGGGGCGGCCGCCGGCCTCATGCTGGCGCACCTGGTGACGGCCGCGGTCGGCGTTTCCGGCCTGGACACAAGAACAGGGTCGCAGTCCCATGATGGACGAAATCGGTGAGCGGCTGGTTTGGCACTATGTGCCGTTTACGGACATCCCGATCCCACTCGGCGGGGTGAGCGTGGACACTGTTGCCAACACCCTGCTGGCCATGGTGGTGCTGTGGGGGGCGCTGTGGCTGTGCGTGCGCCGCCTCTCGTGGGTGCCCGGCCGGGCGCAGGCGGCCGTCGAGGTGTTCGTCTCCTCCTTCGACCAGATCGTGCGCGACGCGCTGAACCCGCGGGAGAAGGGGGCGCACCGCCAATACCTGCCCCTGATCGCCGTGCTGTTCCTTTTCATTTTCATGTGCAACTCCCTGCCGCTGCTTCCCCTGCCGCATGTGGAGGAGCCCACCAGCGACCTGAACTGCACGCTGGCCCTCGGCTCCATGACGGTGGCCTACTCGAACTACTGCGGGGTGCGCCGCCACGGCGCGCGCGGCCGCCTGCGCGAGATGCTCGGGCCCTTCTGGGCGCACGAGGGCCCGCTGACGGCGGGGGCCGTCATCGGGAAACTGAGCGGGGTCTTCTTCTTCCTCCCCATGAGCCTGGTGGAGAACCTCTCCCGCGTGGTCTCCATCTCGTGCCGGCTCTTCGGAAACATCACCGGCGCGGCGATCGTGATCGTCGTGCTGGGCAGCCTCACCTACGAGATGTTCACGCCCATGTTTCTGGACGTGTTCCTGCTGATTTTCGAGTCGGCCGTCCAGGCCTTCGTCTTCTCGATGCTCGCGTTGGTTTATCTGGCCATCAATCTGGAGGAGCAGGGCGGATAAGCCCCCTGTTCCCGCCGGAGGCGGCCCTTCCGTTCGACCCCCTTCCTCCAACCCCCACAACCACATAAGGACACGGGTGCAATGGACAGTGCGACAATCATGGCGGTCCTGCAGAGTTCCCTCGGCCAGGCGGAGGAGACGGCCCGGGCCGTCTCCGGCGCGGACCTGGTCTCCATCGGCAAGGCGTTCGCCATGGCCCTGGCCATCGGCGTCGGCGTCTTTGCGGCGGGCCTCAGCGAGGGCCACGCTGCCGCGAAGGCCGTGGAGGGCATCGCGCGCAACCCCGAGGCCGCCCCGGTCATCACCCGCACCATGATCATCGGCCAGGCCATCACCGAGTCGAACTCCATCTACGCCCTCGTGGTCGCGCTCGTCATCTGGCTCTTCCTCTAACCCCGGCCGCGCGGCACAGAAGGCGCCCCCGTGCTTTCCCTTGATTTCACGCTGTTTGTGGAGCTTGCCCTGTTCCTCCTCTTCCTGTGGGGGACCAACTGGGCCGTGCTGCGCCCGCTGCTGCGGACCATGGACGCCCGGCAGCTCCGCATAGAGCAGGACCGGGCCGACGCCGAGGCCGCGGCGCGCCGCGCCGCCGAGCTGGACGCCGAGTATGGGCGCCGGCTTGCGGCCATCCACCGCGAGGCGGCGGGGCGGGTGCGGGAGGAGCGTGCGCGCACGGCGGCGGAGCAGCGGGGGCGTTTGGAGGAGCTGCACGGCCAGGCGGATGCGCGCGTGGCGGCGGAAGCCGCCGCCATGGACGCCCTGACGGCGCGGGAGCGGGAGTCCTTTCCCGGGCTGGTTCCCGGGCTGGCGGAGGAGATGGCGCTGCGCATCGGGCCCGGAGGCCGCCGCCCATGACGCGCGCGGGCACAGAGAGGCACTGGATGCGGCGGAAGCTGCCGCGCGAGCTGCACTGGCAGTTCGCGCTGGCCGCGCTGGCCCTCTACATTCTGGGGTCCACGCTCGGGGTGACCGTGTTCCGCTCGCCCAACCTGTCCGAGGCGTATCTGGAGGCCCACGGCGGCGAACACCGCGAATACCTCGAGATCAAGAAGTCCGAGTGGTTCATGCTCCACGAGGAGCGGCCCCTGCTGCATCCCCCGGCCACGGAGGAGCAGCATGAGATGGCCGAGTTTGTGAAAAAATACGAGGCGCGGCCCTGGTTCCAGGAGGAGCGCAGCCGCGCCTCCCACTATGTGCTCTACTTCCGCGTCCTCAACGCCCTGGTGCTGGTCGCCCTCTTCGGGTGGTTCCTGCGCACCCCCCTGCTGGACCTCCTCGACGGGCGCATCGGCGAGGTGCGCCGCGGCCTGGAGCAGGCGGCCGACGCCCGCGCGGAGACCGGGCGGCTGGAGGCCGAGGCCGGCCGCCGCATCGGCGCGTTCATGGAGGTGGAGGAGCAGGTGAAGCGGGAAGCGGAGGACACCCTGGCGCGTGACGCCGAACGGATGGAGCGGGCCTTCGAGGCCCGCCGCGCCGAACTGGAGAAGGACACGGAGGAGCGCGTCCGCGCCGAACGCCACCGGGCCCATGCCGCGCTGCGGGCCGGGCTGGTGGAGGAGGCGGTGGCCCTCGCGGAGCGCGCCTGCCGCGCCGCCGCGGACACGGACCGCCTGGACGCGGAGGTGGAGACCTTCACGAGGCTCCTGGAGCGCGCGTCATGAAGGAGGCGCTGCTGGCCGGAAGATACGCCCGCGCGCTGGCGGAGTCCGTCACGGACCCCGCACTCCTGGAGCGCGCCGGCGCCGCCGTGGCCGCCCTGCGCGACCTCCGCGCGGCCGACCCGCTGTTCCGCGCCGCCCTGGAAAACCCCGCGGCAAGCCTGCCGGAGCGCGCGGCCCTGCTGGACGCCGTGCTCGGAGCGCTCGACGCCCCCCCGGAGGCGTGCCGCCTGCTCCACCGCATGCTCGCGCGCAACCGCACGGCGCTGCTTCCGCAGACGGCGGCGGCGCTTGCGGCGACCGTGGACGACCGGCTCAACCGGGCCGGGGCGGAGGTCGCGTCGGCGGCGCCCCTGTCCCCCGCGTCGGAGCGCGCGCTGGCGGAGAGCCTTTCGCGGCGGACCGGGCGGCGGGTCACCCTGCGGACGCGGGTGGACGCCGGGCTGCTGGGGGGATTCACGGTCCACCTGCTGGGAACCCTGTACGACTTCAGCGCGCGGACGCGGCTGGAGCGGCTGAGAGCAAAACTCCTTTCCGAGGAAACACCCCATGGAAATTAAGCCCCGGGCCGACGAGATCACCGAGATCATCCGGCGGCAGATCAGCGAGTTCCAGTGGAGCCTGGACATCGCCGAGGTCGGCACCGTCATCCAGGCGGGCGACGGCATCGCCCGCGTGCACGGCCTGGAAAAGGCCATGGCGGGCGAGCTGCTCGACTTCGGCGGCGGCGTCACCGGCATGGTCCTCAACCTGGAGGAGGACAACGTGGGCGCCGTGCTGTTCGGCGGCCACGAGCGCGTGCGCGAGGGCGACCTCGTCCGGCGCACGGGCCGCATCGCGTCCGTGCCCGTGGGCGACGCCCTCATCGGGCGCGTGGTGGACGCCCTGGGCGCGCCGGTGGACGGCCTGGGCCCCATTGAGACCGCGGAGTTCAACCCCGTGGAGCGCGTGGCGCCGGGCATTGTGGACCGCCAGCCCGTGCGGCGGCCGCTCCAGACGGGGCTCAAGGCGATTGACTCCATGACGCCCATCGGGCGCGGGCAGCGCGAGCTGATCATCGGCGACCGGCAGACCGGCAAGACGGCCATCGCCCTGGACGCCATCATCAACCAGAAGGGCCAGGACTGCGTCTGCATCTACGTGGCCGTCGGGCAGAAGCGCTCGACGGTGGCCCGGGTGATCCAGGAGCTGCGCGAGTACGGCGCGATGGACTACACCATCATCGTGAGCGCGTCGGCCTCCGAGGCCGCGCCGCTCCAGTACCTCGCCCCCTACGCCGGGTGCGCCATGGCCGAGTATTTCTGCGACCGCGGGGGGCATGTCCTCATCGTCTACGACGACCTGTCAAAGCACGCCGCGGCCTACCGCCAGCTCTCGCTGCTGCTGCGGCGGCCGCCGGGCCGCGAGGCCTACCCCGGCGACGTGTTCTACCTCCATTCGCGCCTGCTCGAGCGCGCGTCGGCCATGAGCGCCGCGCGGGGCGGCGGCACGATCACCGCACTGCCGATCATCGAGACGCAGGCGGGCGACGTGTCCGCGTACATCCCCACGAACGTCATCTCGATCACGGACGGACAGATCTACCTGGAGTCGAACCTGTTCTACTCCGGCGTGCGCCCGGCGGTGAACCCCGGCATCAGCGTGTCGCGCGTGGGCGGCAACGCCCAGACCAAGGCCATGAAGAAGGTCGCGGGCATGCTCCGCCTGCACCTGGCGCAGTACCGCGAGCTGGAGGCCTTCTCGCAGTTCGGCAGCGACCTGGACAAGGCGACCCTCTCGCAGCTCCAGCGCGGCGCGCGGCTGGTGGAGATTCTCAAGCAGCCCCAGTACCAGCCGCTGCCCGTTGAGAAGCAGGTGCTGATCATCCTCGCGGCGACCAACGGGCACCTCGACGCGGTGCCCCTGGCGTCGGCGCCGCGCTACGAGCAGGAGCTGTACGCCTTTTTTGAGACGGACGCGCGGGCGCTGCTCGACGGGCTGCGCGAGACGCAGGACCTGGACGGGGCGCTGGCCGGGAAGATCCGGGAGGCCCTCGCCCACTTCACCGCAAACATCTGGAAGGACGACGGGGACCGCTGATGCCCAGCCTCCAGGACATACGCCGCCGCATCGCGAGCGTCAAGGGCACGCAGAAGATCACGCGGGCCATGAAGATGGTCGCCGCGGCGAAGCTGCGTCGCGCCCAGGACTCCCTGCTCCGCGCGCGGCCCCACGCCTACGCCCTGCGCGGCCTGGCGGCCCGGGTGGCCGCGGGCGCCGGCGACACGGGAAACCCCCTGCTGTCCCCGGGCCGCGGCGACACGGTCGGCCTGATCGTGGTGACCTCCGACCGCGGCCTGTGCGGCGGGTTCAACGCGAACATCGTGAACGCCGCGATGCGCGCGCTGGAGGAGCGGTTCGCGGGGCGCCCGGTGGAGCTCATCGTGGTCGGCCGCAAGGGGCTGGAGACCCTGCGCCGCCGCCCGTGCGTCATCCGGGCCTCCCACACCGGCGTCTTCGACAAGCGCGCCTCCTCCGCCCACGAGCGCATCATCGGCGCCGCGGCGGACGACTTCCTGTCCGGGCGCCACGCGGAGGTGCACTGCCTCTACAACGAGTTCAAGTCGGCCATTTCGCAGAAGGTGACCGTGGAGCGCCTGCTCCCCTTTGACCTGCCGGACGACGAAGCCGCGCCGTCCGCCGTTCCCTACCTTTTCGAGCCGGACGAGGCGTCTGTGCTCTCCGCGCTGGTGACCGAAAACCTGCACGTGCAGATGAACCGCATCCTGCTGGAGTCGGCGGCGAGCGAGCAGGGCGCGCGGATGGCGGCCATGGACGCGGCCACGAAGAACGCGGGCGAGGTCATGGAACGGCTCACCCTGAAATACAACCGCGCGCGCCAGGACGCCATCACGAGGGAGGTCGTGGAGGTGGTCAGCGGCGTGGAAGCCCTGTAGACTGGAGGTTCCGATGAGCACAGGTGTCGTCTCGCAGGTGATCGGGCCCGTGGTGGACGTCAAGTTCCCCCCCGGCGCCCTGCCCCCCGTCTACAACGCCCTGGAGATCGCGCGCCCCGGCGGGAAACCCCTCGTCCTCGAGGTCGCCCAGCACACCGGGGAGAACACCGTGCGCACCGTGGCCATGGACAGCACCGACGGGCTGGTCCGCGGCATGGAGGTTTCGGACACGGGGCGCAACATCACCGCCCCCGTGGGCAGGGCGGTCCTGGGGCGCATCATCAACGTCATCGGCGAGCCCGTGGACGAGCTGGGCCCCGTGGACGCGGCGGAGCGGTGGCCCATCCACCGGCCCGCGCCCGACTTCGCGGACCTCGACACGCGCACCGAAATCTTCGAGACGGGCATCAAGGTCATTGACCTGCTCGCCCCGTACTGCAAGGGCGGCAAGACCGGCCTCTTCGGCGGCGCCGGCGTGGGGAAGACCGTCCTCATCATGGAGCTGATCCACAACGTCGCCACGAAGCACGGCGGCTACTCCGTCTTCGCCGGGGTCGGCGAGCGCACCCGCGAGGGCAACGACCTCTGGCTGGAGATGAAAAGCTCGGGCGTCATCGAAAAGACCGCCCTGGTCTACGGGCAGATGACCGAGCCCCCGGGCGCGCGCGCCCGCGTCGCCCTGACGGGCCTCACCGTCGCCGAGTACTTCCGCGACCAGGAGGGGCAGGACGTCCTCCTCTTCATTGACAACATCTTCCGCTTCACCCAGGCCGGGTCCGAGGTCTCCGCCCTGCTCGGCCGCATGCCCAGCGCCGTCGGCTACCAGCCCACCCTCGCCACGGAGATGGGCGAGCTGCAGGAGCGCATCACGACCACCAAGAAGGGCTCCATCACCTCGGTGCAGGCCATCTATGTGCCCGCCGACGACCTGACGGACCCCGCCCCCGCGAACACCTTCGCCCACCTCGACGCGACCACGGTGCTGTCGCGGCAGATCGTGGAGCTGGGCATCTACCCCGCCGTGGACCCGCTGGACTCCACCAGCCGCATCCTCGACCCCCGCATCGTCGGCGCGGAGCACTACCGCGTGGCCCGCGGCGTCCAGCGCATCCTCCAGCGCTACCGCGACCTCCAGGACATCATCGCCATCCTCGGCATGGACGAGCTGTCGGAGGAGGACAAGCAGATCGTCGGGCGCGCCCGCCGCATCCAGCGCTTCCTCTCCCAGCCCAACTTCGTGGCCGAGGAGTTCACCGGCATGCCCGGAAAGTATGTGTCGCTGGAGGACACCATCCGCAGTTTCGCGCTCATCCTCGACGGCGAGTACGACCACCTGCCCGAGCAGGCCTTCCTCTACTGCGGCGCCGTGGAGGACGTGGTCGAGAAGGCCCGGGCCATGGGGGCCGGATGACCATGGCCGACGCGGAGAAGCGCGCCCTGCGCCTCGAAATCAGCGCCATGGACCGCGAGACCCTGGTCCTGGACGCGGCGGAGGTCGCCGCGCCGGGCGCCGCCGGGCGTTTTGTCGTGCTGCCCGGCCACGCGCCCATGCTGGCCTCCCTGGACACCGGCGTTGTCCGCGTGCTCACCGCCGCCGGGGAAACCCGCCTCTTCGCCGTCAACGGCGGCATCGTCCACGTTCTGGAGGGCGGCATGCTCCTGCTCACCCGCAGCGTGGAGGAGGGGGCCGAGATTGACCTGCCCCGCGCCCGCGAGGCGCTGGGCCGCGCCGAGGCCCGGCTGGCCGCCCGCGCCGAAGGCACCGACCTTCCCCGCGCCCAGGCGGCCCGCGCGCGCGCCCGCGCCCGCATCGGGGCCGCCGCCCGGCCCCCCGCCGGGGCGTAGCCGTCCGCCCCTTTCTTCCCGTCCGTGTATTCCAATGCGGCGCCCCGTGCGTTACACTAGGGACCATGGAGAACGCGATGCGCAGGACAGGACACCTTTTACGCGCCGCCCTCGGCCTGGCGCTGGCTGCGGCCGCGCTGGCGGCCCCGCAGGCCGCCGCGCAACGGATCGGCGGCCCCGGCAACCCGATGGGCGTGTGGCTGGAGCGCGTCCACGCGCCGCGCTACGCGCCCGGGGCGCTCTTCCAGGTCGCCGTCACCGTCAACGCCGCGGGCGAGGGCACCGTCAACGCCATGGGCCTGCGCGAAACCGTCCCCCCCGGCTGGACCCTGGCGGCGGTGGAGGCGGCCATCGGCGACCCGCCGGACATCTCCTCTCCCGTGGGGGCCTCCGGCACCCTCGAGTTCGCCTGGATCACGCCCCCCGCCCTGCCCCACACCTTCGCGTACACCCTGGCCGTGCCCGAGGGGGAAAGCGGCCCCAAGCGCATCCACGGCGCCCTCGAATACCGCACCACCGGCGGCGCCCTCTTCGCGTCCCCCGTGATCACCGAAACGGAGGGGCCCGCCGCCCTCGCCCCCGTCATCACCCTGCGCGGGGACAACCCCGCCACCCTGGCCGTCGGCGACGCCTGGGAGGACCCCGGCTACATGGCCGTGGACGCGGGGAACCAGGACATCACGGCGAAGGTGGTGGTCTCGGGGGCCGTGGACACCGCGACCCCCGGCGCCTATGAGGTGGTGTACGAGGTGCCCGCCGAGGGCGAAACCCCGGCGGCCCGCAAAGTGCGCGCGGTGAACGTGCGCGCCGCGGACGACCCCGTGGACACCGCCGCCCCCGGCACCGTCATCGCGCCCCCCGGTGACCCGCGCGAAACCTCGAACGCCATCGCCGCCACCACGGAGGCCAACCCCCTGAACACGCCCGCAAAGGCCCCCGTGCCGGTGGCCCCACCCCCCCCGGGGTTTCGACGCCCCCACCTTCCGGACGTCTCGGCGCTCCGGCCCGACCTGACCCCGCCCGGCGGCGAAACCGCCGCCGACCCGGCACCCGCCGGGCCCGCCGCCGCCGAAACCGCGCCCCCCGGCGCGCCCTCCGGCACCGACCCGGCGGCGTCCGCAACCACAGCGTCCGCAACCGCGGTGTCCGGCCAGACCCCGGTGGAGACCCCCCCGCCCGCGCCGCCCCCCGCCCCGGCGGAAACGGCCGCGCCGCCCGCCCCCGACGCCTCTGTGAATCCCAGAGTGGCGGCACTGGCGGCCGGGGCCGTTCTCGGGCTGCTGGCCGCCGCCCTGCTGGCGGCGCGCCAGGTCTACGGGGGCGGACGCCGCCGCCCGCATTGACCCTTTCCGGGAACCTTTTCCCGGCGCGGACGATTGACCCTGCAGCAACCACGGGGACCTGACGCCATGAAGAGGACACGAACGGCAACGGCGGCGATGCTGGCCTGCGCGGCGCTCTGCTGCGCCGCGGCGGCGCGCGCGGAGGTGACGGCGAACCCGGCGGAGGCCGTGTTCAACGGCGCGGACGAGGCGGTCACCCTGCGCATTCTCGCCGACGGGCAGCCCGTGCCCGCCGCCGAGATCAAGGGTTTCCGCCTGCTCGCGGGCAACGGCGACTACCGCCACATGCTGCGCATGGCGCCGGGGGAGGGCGTGGTCACCCTGCGGCCCAGCCCCACGGTCGAGGTGGGCAGCTACACGCTTGAGGTGGAGACGGCGCGCGGCACGGCGCAGGCGCGGGTCTACACCCCCCTCAGCCGACACCAGACCAGCCTCCAGGCGCTGGCGGACCGCCTCCACATCACCCTTGACGAGCTGAAGCGGGAAACCGGCATGACCCGCGATTTCGGCGCCCCCCGCATTGCCGTCGAGATGCCCCCGGTCCACTTCGCCGGGCATCCGTTCCGCCTGGCCCTCTCCGGCGGCGGCGACGTCCGCAGGGTCTGGAAGATCAACGGGGAGACCGTCGCCGAAGGGCCGGAGGCCGCCGCGCTGGAGCATGTCTTCGCCGAGCCCGGCTCCTATGTGGTCTCCTGCGCCGAATACCAGGGCGACCGCCGCGTCGCCGGGTTCTCCGAACTCCTGGAAGTGGTCGCCGAGCCGCCCGTGTCCGTGGAGGTCGCCCCCAAGACCGTCCTCACCCTCACCGGCCCCGACGGGTTCCGCCAGTATTCCTGGGAGGTGGACGGGGTAAAGGCCTACGCGGGCCAGAAACTCTCCCAGACCTTCGACGCCCCCGGCACCCACACCGTCACCGCCACCGGCACCGACCCCGCCGAAGGCAACCCCAAAGCCTTCCGCAGAATCGCCTACACCGTCACGGTGAAGTGAGGGGAAGTCAACGGTCGGAGGCTTTCTGTTCTTTGGCCGAAAGCCATGCCAAGAAGGAAGAGGGCGCAGCAAGCGGCGCCCCTACCTTCCCATGCCCTGGGCATACGCAATGGCACCGGGACATCTTCCCGTAGGGGCGCTGCTTGCCGCGCCCTGGGGCGGACACGAAGGCCGTCGTTTATCCGGGGGATGTCACTTCGCCGGGGCGTCTATCCGGTAGAGGGCGGTCTTGGTGCGGAGGAAGAGGGCGTCGCCGCAGACGACGGGGGAGGCCATGAACCCCTCCTCCAGCCGGTTCTCGGCCACCTTTTCGAAGGTGCGGCCCGCCTTGAGGACCGTGGTCTTGCCCTGGGTGCTGGAGAAGTAGAGGAGGCCGTTGGCGAGGATCGGGGAGGCGCAATAGCTTCCGCCGATGCGCTCGGCCCACAGCTCCGCGCCCGTGGCCGCGTCGAGGCAGGTGACGATGCCGTCGTTGCTGACGAGGTAGAGGAGCCCGCCGGCCAGCGCGGGCGACGGCTCCACGGGGATCGTCTTGCCCGTGAACTGCCACGCCACATGCGTCTTTGTCACATCGCCGTCGCCGTCGGGCCGCACGGCCATAAGGGCGTTGCGCCCGCGCCCCGTGAGTACGAAAACGAGGTTCCCGTCGTAGACCGGCATGGGCGCGGGGGAGTAGGCCTCGTGGTCTATCTTCCACAGCTCCTTGCCGGTCATGGGGTCGTAGGCGAAGACGCCGTAGGACGCCGTGACCACCATCTGTTCGCGCCCGGCGTGGGTGAAAACGAGGGGGGTGCAGAAGGCCTTGCGCAGGTCGCCCTCGCGCGACGGCTGGCCGTTTTCGTCGAGGTCCTTCCAGACCGACGTGCGGTCCGTGCGCCAGACCGTCGCGCCCGTCGCCTTGTCGAGGGCCGTCGAGTACTGCTGGTCCGCGCCGTCAAAGGTGAGGATGAGCAGGTTCTGGTGCAGAATGACCGACGACCCCGGCCCGCGGAAATGGCGGCAGGGCAGGTCCGTCCGCCGCCACAGCTCCTTCCCCGTCGCCGTGTCGAGGCAGGCGGTGCCGTAGCTGCCGAAGCTGATGTAGACCCGGCCCGGCTCCGACGCGGGCGACGGCGACGCGTAGCAGTTCACGTCATTCCCCAGCGGCTCGGGATTCTCGCTGGTGAACAGCCGCTCGTTCATCACGACGGCCCCCGTCTCCGCGTCCACACTGACCACAAAATACTCCGTCCCCTCCGGCGTCGCCGTGGTCAGCCACAGCTTCCCGTCCTGCACCACCGGCGTGGACCAGCCCTTGTGCGGGATGGGCGTCTTCCACCGCACGTTCTCCGTCTCGCTCCAGGTCACGGCCAGTTTCGGCGCGCCCGCCACGACGCCGCTCCCCGACGGCCCGCGGAACTGCGGCCAGCTTTCGGCCCCGGCGGCGCAGGGAAGGACGGCGGCCGCGGCAACGACCCCGGCGAACACGGACGGCAGGAAAGACAGGCGCATGGGAAAAGCCTCCACGTTGGCGTTCCCGCCGATTCTACCCGATGGCACGGCACGGCTCCAACCGTGAGGTCTTCCTCAGCCTGCCCGCCCCCCTTGGGTGGCCGTTTTGTCCCCCTGCTTATCGTGAATAACTTGCGTCAGGGACACGTTTTTATGTATTTTATTGGATTATGGCAATCCGTCCGCGTGTGACGTGAACATACGGGTTCGTTGCCCAACTCTTTTGAAGTTCAGCGAGGAATGGCAATGTTTAACGAACCCGTGCGCGGCGGGCGTGTTGGTGTGTGCCTTTTTCTGGCGATGGCGATGCTGATGCTGCCCGGGTGCGGCAAGGTCGCGGTGCCGGATGTTGTGGGAATGACCCTGGAGGCGGCGACATCCGCGCTCACGGACGTGAAACTGGCCGTGGGGGCGGTGACCGAGGTCTTTAGCGCCACGGTTCCGGCCGGTCAGGTGATCCAGCAGGACCCTGCGGCGGGCACCAAGGTCAAGTCCACCTCCGCCGTGGCGCTGGTGATTTCCAAAGGCCCCGAACCGGTGGCCACGGTTGCCGTGCCGGATGTCGCGGGGATGACGCAGTCGGCGGCGGCAACGGCGCTGGCCGGCGCTGGCCTGACGGTTAGCGCGGTGACCGAATCTTTCAGCGCCACGGTTCCCGCAGGCCAGGTGATCAGCCAGACCCCGGCGGCGGGCGCGCTGGTCGCGCCGGGGTCGGCGGTGGGTCTGGTGGTGTCCAAGGGTTCGGAACCGGCCGCCACGGTTGCGGTGCCGAGTGTTGTGGGGATGGCGCAGGCGGCGGCGGCAACGGCGCTGGCCGGCGCTGGCCTGACGGTTGGCACGGTGACCGAATCTTTCAGCGCCACCGTTCCGGCGGGTCAGGTGATCAGCCAGAACCCCGCATCGGGCGTGTCGGTCACGCTGGGGGCGTCCGTGGCGCTTGACGTGTCCAAGGGCCCCGAGCCGGTCGCGGTGCCGGATGTGGTGGGGATGACCCAGTCTGCGGCGGCAACGGCGCTGACCGGCGCGGGCCTGACGGTCGGCGCGGAGACGGAGTCCTTCAGCGCCGCCGTTCCGGCGGGTCAGGTGATCAGCCAGAATCCCGCAGCGGGCGTGTCGGTCCTGCCTGGGACATCCGTGGCGCTTGACTTGTCCAAGGGTCCCGAGCCGGTCGCGGTGCCGGATGTGGTGGGGATGACCCAGTCTGCGGCGGCGGCGGCCCTGGCCGACGCGGGCCTGACGCTCGGCGCGGTGACGGAGTCTTTCAGCGCCACCGTTCCGGCGGAGCAGGTGATCAGCCAGGATCCCGCGGCGGGCCTGACGGTCCTGCCTGGGACCTCTGTGGCGCTTGACGTGTCCAAGGGCCGCGAACCTGTTCCGGCCCCGGATGTCGTGGGGATGACGCGGGCCGAGGCGGAGACCGCCATTACCGGCGCGGGCCTGACGGTCGGCTTTGTGGCGGAGGTCTTCAGCGGCACGGTCCCCGCGGGCCGGGTGATCAGCCAGAACCCTCCGGCGGGGACGCCCACGCAGTTGGGGACGGGGGTGGGTTTCGTGGTTTCGCGGGGTCCGGCCATATCGGTGCCGGATCTGGCGGGGATGACCCAGGCGGAGGCGGAGGCGGCCCTGGACGAAGCGGGCCTTCTGGCGGGAACGGTGACGCAGTCCCTCAGCGAGACCGTGCCCGCGGGCCGGGTGATCAGCCAGAACCCCACCGCGGACTCGGTGCTTGCGGCGAATGCGCCGGTGGACATCGAGGTGAGCCTTGGTCCGGCGCTGGTGGCCATGCCCGACGCGAATCTCGCCGAGGCCGTCCGCACGGAGCTGGGACTGGCCGCGGGCACCCCGCTGACGGGGGCGCACCTGCTGGCCCTCACAACCCTCAGCGCCGACGACTTGGCCATCGCCGACCTGACGGGCCTGGAGCACGCGGCAAACCTGGGTTACCTGCGCCTGGGCAACAACCAGATCACGAGCCTCGCGCCGCTGGACGGACTGACGGCCATTTCGTTCCTGGTCATTTACCAGAACCAGATCACGGACCTGTCGCCGCTGGCTGGAATGACGGCCATGAACACCCTGAACATCCACTCGAACCAGATATCGGACCTGACGCCTCTTGCCGCGCTGGTGAACATGCAGGAAATGATGTTCGTAAACAACCGGATCACGGACCTGTCGCCGCTGGCCGGACTGACGGGCCCCGCCACCCTGTACCTCTCGAACAACCCGCTCTTCACAGAAGTGTGCGACACGCAGATTCCCGACCTGGAAGCGCGCGGCGTGACCGTGTCCCACGACGCCTGCATCGCCCCGGTGGCCGTTCCCGATCTGGCGGACATGACCCAGGCCGGGGCGGAAAGCGCCCTCACGGGCGCGGGCCTGGTTTTGGGCGCGGTGGCCGAGTCCTTCAGCGGCACGGTGCCTGTGGGCCAGGTGATCAGCCAGAACCCGTCGGCGGGCGCGCTGGTGGCCCCGGGGTCGGCGGTGAGCCTGGTGGTCTCGAAGGGGCCGTCGGCCTTCGTTCCGGATGTGACATGGATGCTTCCGGCGACGGCCGAATCGGCGCTGATCGGCGCGGGCCTGGCTGTCGGCACGGTGACGCAGGCCAACAGCGACACGGTTCCGGCGGGCCAGGTGGTCAGCCAGAACCCGGCCGCGGGCACGGAAGTGGCGGCGGGTTCCGCGGTGGACTTCGTGGTGAGCCTGGGCTCCGCGCCCGTGAATGTCCCCGACGCGGCGCTCGCCGCGGCCATCCGCTCCACGCTGGGTCTGGCCGCGGACACCCCGCTGACGGGGGCGCATCTGCTGGCCCTCACCAGTCTCAACGGCAACAACACGGGCATCGCCGATCTGACGGGTCTGGAGCGCGCGCTGAACCTGTCGGGCCTGTACCTTGCCAACGACGCGGTCACGGACTTGACGCCCCTGGCCGGCCTGACAAACCTGGCCGTTCTGGGCCTGCACAACAACCAGGTCACGGACCTGGCGCCCCTGGCCGGACTGGCGAGCCTGATGGAGCTGTATCTCCAGCGCAACCAGATCACGAATGTGACGCCGCTTTCCGGACTGTCCACGCTCCTGGTGCTGGACCTCGGCGTTAACCAGATTGTGGACGTGGCGCCGCTGTCCGGACTGACGGACCTCACGGAACTGGACCTCTTCGACAACCAGATCGTGGACGTGACGCCGCTGTCCGGAATGACGGGGCTTGCCATTCTGAACCTGTACACCAACCAGATTGTGGACGTGGCGCCCCTGTCCGGACTGACAGGCCTGGTCAACCTGCTGCTTCAGGACAACCAGATTGCGGACACGGCGCCGCTGGCCGCGCTTGCGAAGCTCTCCTTCCTGTCCCTCGACTGGAACCAGCTCACCACGGTGGCCCCGTTGGTGGCGGGAACCGTCTTCACCGAGGCGGCCAGTCCGCCGAGCCTCTCGTTGACGGCCAACCCGCTTTTCCCCGACGTGTGCGACACGCAGATCCCCGCGCTGGAGGCGCGCGGGGTGACCGTGACCCACGACGCCTGTATTGCAACCGCGACGGTTCCCGACGTGGCCGGCCTCGCCCGGTCCACCGCGATGACCGCCATCGGCGAGGCGGGGCTCATGGTTGGGGCGGTGACGGAGTCCGCCAGCGAAACCGTGCCCGCCGGACGGGTGATCAGCC
Organism: Candidatus Hydrogenedentota bacterium; assembly: GCA_012730045.1. Classification (NCBI taxonomy): domain Bacteria; kingdom Pseudomonadati; phylum Candidatus Hydrogenedentota; species Candidatus Hydrogenedentota bacterium. The sequence goes on from JAAYBR010000125.1 coordinate 26,002, forward strand.
AGAATCCGGTCGCGGGCACGGTGTTGGCGGCGAATGCGCCGGTGGATATCGAGGTGAGCCTCGGCCCGGCGCTGGTGACCATGCCCGACGCGAATCTCGCCGCGGCCGTCCGCACGGCGCTGGGGCTGGCCGTGGACACCCCGCTGACCGGGGCGCACCTGCTGGCCCTCACAACCCTCAGCGCCGACGACTTGGCCATCGCCGACCTGACGGGCCTGGAGCACGCGGCAAACCTGTCCTGGGTGCGCCTGGGCAACAACCAGATTACGAGCCTCGCGCCGCTGGACGGACTGACGGCCATTTCGTTCCTGGTCATGTACCAGAACCAGATCACAGACCTGTCCCCGCTGGCCGGAATGACGCTCATGAACACCCTGAACATCCACTCGAACCAGATTGCGGACCTGACGCCCCTTGCCGCGCTGGTGAACATGAAGGAGATGATGTTCAACGACAACCAGATTACGGACCTGTCGCCGCTGTCCGGACTGACGGGCCCCGGCGCCTCTCTGTACCTCTCGGGCAACCCGCTTTCCACCGACGCCTGCGGCACGCAGATTCCGGCGCTGCAGGCGGCCGGGGTGGCCGTCACGAGCGACTGCCTCTGATCCGCCCTTGAGCCTCTGATTCGGCGGCGCGGACTTTCGGGTCCGCGCCGCCTTTTTTCGCGCCGCCGCTCCCGTCCATTCCGCCCATGTTGCTACAATGCCCCCATGAAACGCGTGCTGGTACTGGGACTGGACGGGGCCGACCCGGCGCTGTGCCGCCGGTGGATGGACGACGGCGCGCTGCCGAACCTCCGCGCGCTGGCGGCCGCCGGGGCGCTGCTGCCGCTGGAGAGCGTCACGCCGCCCGCCACCTTCCCCGCGTGGACCTCCTGCGTCACCGGCGTGAACCCGGGCCGCCACGGCGTCTTCGACTTCACGGAAATGGTCCCCGGCCGCTACGCCGTGCGCTTTGTGAACGGCTCGTTCCGCCGCGCGCCCGCGGTGTGGGACATGCTCTCGCGCGCGGGGCGGCGCGTGGTGGTGGCGGGGGTCCCCGCCACCTGGCCCCCGGAGCCGGTGAACGGCCTCATGCTCTCCGGCTTCGACTCCCCCGTGGCCACGTCCGTGGACGCCTCGTTTGTGTACCCCCGCGCGCGGGCCGCCGAGGCTGCCGGGTGGCGCTTTGCGGATTTCCAGGAGGGCCGCATCGGACCGGGCTGGCACGCCGAGGCCCTGCGGCGGCTGCTCCTGGGGATCGAGGAAAAGGAGCGCATCCTCCTGAACTGGGTGCGGAGCGAGCCGTGGGACTTCTTCATGGCCGTCTTCGGCGAGAGCGACACGGTGTCGCACCACTTTTGGATGTTCCACGACCCGCAGTCGCCGCGGTATCCCGGGCCGAACCCCTTTTCCGACGCGATCCGCGACGTGTACGCCCGGCTGGACGCGGCGGTCGGCCGGATCGTGGAGGCGGCGGGGCCGGACACGCTGGTGATCGTGGTCTCGGACCACGGGTTCACCGGCGCCGGCATCACGGTGGTCCACCTGAACAACCGCCTCGCCGAGATGGGCCTGCTGCGCTACCTGCCCGGCGGCGGGCGGGACAGCCTGCTCAAGCGGCTGGGGCTGTCGGTGGTGCCCGAGCGCGCGCGCGGCGCCCTGTTCCGCCGACTGCGCGGCGTGGCCGGGGGCGCCGAAAGCCGGTCGCGCTTCGGCGGCCTGGACTGGGCAAACACCCGCGCCTACTCCGAGGAGCTGGGCTATTTCCCCTCCGTGCGGGTGAACCTCCAGGGGCGCGAGCCGCAGGGCACCGTCGCGCCGGAGGACTACGAAGCCTTTGTGGCCGAACTGTGCGCGTGCCTGCGGGAATGGGATGTGGTCGCGGACGCCGTGCCGCGCGCGAAGCTGTACAGCGGCGCGCATGTGGACCGGGCCCCCGATGTGGTGTTGTCTCTGAAGGCGGAAAGCGGGTATGCTCCGGTGTGTGTCCGGGCGCGCGGAGGCGGCGCGCTCCGGAAACTGACCGAGGCGGAATACCCCGGCGGCAAGGAACGCGGCATGAACGGCGTCCACCGAAACCCCGGCGTGCTGGTGACGAACCGGTCTGTGGCAGGCGGGCCGGCAGGGCCGTCCCTGTTGGACATCACCCCGACCGTGCTGTCAGCGCTCGGGGTGCCGGGTCCGGAGATGGAGGGCCGCCCGCTTTTCGCCCCCGGCATGGGGACGGGCGGCGCGCCCCCCGCGGACGGCGGGGACGGCGGCGCGCACCCCTACTCGCCGGAGGAAGAGGCACTGCTCGAGGAGCGTCTGCGTTCTTTGGGATACCTGGAATGAGAAAGCTCAAGATAGTCATGGTCGGCGCGTGCCCCTACCCCTTCCCCCAGGGGTCGCAGGTCTTCCTGCACGACACCGCGTCCACCCTGCTGCGCATCGGCCATTCGGTCCGCCTCGTGGTCTACGACCACGGCGCGGGCGACACCCCGCCCGCCGACGTGGCGCTGCGCCGCGCAAAGCGCTGGCCCCTCGCGCGCGACATCACCGCCTCCGGCCCCGACCGGACCAAGCCCCTGCACGACGCGGCCCTCCTCGCGGCGCTGCGCCGCACCCTCCGGAACGAGGGCGCCGACATCGTCTGCGCACACAACTACGAGGCCCTGCTCGTGGCGCTGGCGGCGCGGACGCGCCCCGTGGTCTACATGGCCCACAACGCCCTCGCCGACGAGCTGCCCTACTACTTCGACCGCCCCGGCGCGGAGCGGACCGCCCGCCGTGCGGGCCGCTGGTTCGACAACACCTTCCCCCGCCGCGCCGACCGGATCATCGCGCCCCACCGCCGCCTCGCGGGCTACCTCGTCCTGCGCGGCTGCCCCCAGGACCGCGTGGAGATCATCCCGCCGCCCGTGGACGCCGACGCCTTCCCCGAGACCGCGCCCGCCGAGGCCCCCATGCCCCCCATCGTCTACACGGGCAACCTGGACCGGTATCAGAACCTTGGCCTGCTGCTGGACGCCGTCGCCATCATCCGGCAGTCCCGGCCCGCCGTCCGCCTGGTCATGGCCACCGCCGCCCTGCCGCCCTTTCCCAACGTGGAGCATGTCCCCTGCGACAACGTGGGTGCCCTGCGTGCCGTCCTCTCGCAGGATGTCGTGGTCGCCGTGCCGCGCGTGTCCTGGTCCGGCTACCCCATCAAACTGCTGAATGCCATGGCGGCGGGCCGCCCCGTGGCCGCCTGCGCCGGCGCCGCCTGGCCCCTGAAGGACGGAGAAAACGGCCTGGTCGTGCCCGACAACGACGCCAACGCCCTGGCGACCGCACTGGTGCGGCTCATGGACCAGCCCCGGCTCCGCCGCGACCTGGGCCGCGCCGCCCGGGCGACGGTCCTAGGGGAACACCACCCGGAAACGGTCGCCCGGCGGCTGGAAAGGGTCTTTCTGGAGGCGCTGGGGACGCCGCCGCGGACGGAGGCAGGACTTGCCGCAGGAAATGACGGCGCGGCGTCGTAGGTGGTTGTTCTTTGGATGCTTGCGGTTCGGGGGAGTGGTGGGGCGGAAAAACGGGGTGTTTGGGCCGAAAAAAGGCTTGACATCCCGCAGGAAACCGGCCAAGATGAACACCAGAAGACGGTCGGGAAGGGGCCGAAATGCCGCCCTCGCGCCCTCTTCATTCGAACCGGTCCCAGCCGAAAGATGGGGGCCGCCCGGACAATATCCCCCAGGTGACCCGCGGACAAAACGCTGTCAGGGAGGGAAATCAACATGGGAAGAGCAATTGTCCTATTGCCGACCGCAGTGGCAGTATTGGCCGTCGCGGTAATTTCCGGGTGCACAGAAAAGGACACGGCGCCGCGTGGAGACCCATGCCTGCCGGGTCCGTGCAAACCGGATGTGTCTGCGGTTACTGATGCGCGTCTCGCTGAGTTGTACTGCATGGCGGCACGCTCGGTCTCCTTGGACATTTCGTACCTGATGGGTCATCGTCCCACCCCGGCAGACCAGCTTTCGTGGTCTGTGGCGGACGTTGATTATGTCGTCGCCAAGGCGGCGCAGGCCGTTGACGCCGCCGACTGGCTTACTTACCGGTGCTGCCTGTTTGCGGCCAGAACGGGCATGCAGCGCGACCCGCGGTGGGTGCCCATCCACCAGAAGGCCCTGACGAGCCCGCGCAGGGAGAAGGTGGCCCTCGACCACGGCTATGCACTGCGCGAAACGCTGCGGATGCTGGGCCAGGCCAACTCGGCTGAGGCTGCGGCCCTGCTTGTACAGGCGAACCAGGCCGCCTTTTGGGGCGCCCCGTTTGCGGGGCAGGCTCTTCGCGAGAGCACCAAGGAGACTCTGGTGCATCTGCGGTCGGTGGCGGTGTCGGCCCTGGGCCTGATGGATGCCGAAATCAGCCTGCCCATTCTCCAGACCATGGCGGACCAGTATCCGAACAAACAACCCGTAGCGAAGCCCTCGTCGGAGTACGAGTTTGAGGACGGGGCGGGGTATCAAATTCAGAAACTGATCAACGAGATCAACGCGCGCTGAGATGCGGAGGAACGGGCAAATGAACACCTACGCATGGATGATGATGGCCGCGGGCATGGCGCTCGCCGGCGAGGCGTGGGCGATCACCATCGGCGATTTCAACCCGCCGCCCGAACTGCCCTATGAGGCCACGTCGTTCCATCACGACGAACTGTTCAAAACCGCCAACGGCCCCCTGGGAGGCGACAGGGCCGAGGGCAACTTGATGCGCGCGTGCACCGAGCTTGCCGAGGACCCGGAGGCCCCGGCCGCATTGCGGCGCTGGGCGGCATTGAGGAAGGTGGATATCCTTTGCTGCACCAGCCGGGAAGACGAGGCGGTGCGGCAGGCCAGGGAGTGGCTCGATAAGCACCCGGAGGATCCCGATCCGATCAGCATTCGCGCCATCATCGCGCAGATTCTGGCGGAACGCCGCAGCGACAACTTCAAACCGACGCGCCCGGAGGTTCAGGACGCTTTCCGCGAACTGTTCGAAAAACATGCCGCCGATGCCCTCGACTGGCGCGTCATTGAGGCCCACATGGGACTGGGAAGGTTTCTAGAAAAGGAAGCCAACATGAATCCTTCCGAGAGCATGCCGCTGTTTCTGCAGTCCGTGTTGGAGTTCCAGGAGGCGTTGCGGGCGGTGCAGTCGCGGATGGCGCTTCCCGGCTGCACGGAAGAGGAAAAGAAGGGGTGTGAAGAATACATTAAGCACAACATCAACCCCTACCTTTACCCCTCCCGGGCGACCCTTCCGGGGCCATCCGAGGAAGCCAAGGCCAAAATGCGCGAATCAACCCTTGACATGCTGATGAAGCAGGGTTTGGACAGGGCCGCCGCTGAGAGTTTTCTGGATCAATTCGACGGGGGGCAGCCAACGGCGCCGTGAGGCAGGCGTGGACTGGCGCGCTCCCTGATCGCCGGATAAACGATGGTCGTGGAGGCGTTCGATTCACGCAGAAAGCGCCGGCGGCGTCAAAGGTGTCCGTTCACCCATGAATGCGCAGGACCTGAGGCGTTCCGACAAGGGATTGCCGTGTCGGCCGGAGTGTTGGCGAGAACGAGATGGCTTCGCTTTGCTGCTAAGAAAGTACCGCCTCTGTGGCAGGTCAGGCGGGGATGGGAGTTATGGGAAGTATGGGAGGCTGGAAACCATTCTCTCTTCATTATCGGTGTTCATCGGTGTTCATCGGTGGTTGCTCTTTGGGGGCGCAGTTCCCCCGCAC
>JAAYBR010000126.1 GCA_012730045.1 Candidatus Hydrogenedentota bacterium
AAAGCGGCGTCGTTGCCGCCGCACTCCAAAAGGAGACGCCGCGCGCCCCTCCCGTCTCGCCACGGCTTCGGCACCCTCCATCGCCCAAACCGCGCGCCCCCTGGGCTCGCCAAGCTCCAGCTTGGCCTCTTGGGTTCTTCCGCGCGGGCCTGTTTAATCCGTGTTTCCCCGAAAGCCAAGCTGGAGCTTGGCGATCCCAGGGGCACGGCCGCTCCAGCGAACCCGGTACTTTCTTAGCAGGAGCGCAGCGACTGCGGCGATCTCGTGCCCGCCAAGGCTTCGGTTCTTGCGACGTCGTATCCGGCGATCAGGGGTAGACAGTCGCGTTTTGCCGGGAAATGTGGTATCGTATGGGCCTGCGGAGGCCGGACGCACCAATTGGCGTCCGCGCAGGGTCACATGGGCGTGGGAGTCGCCGTCCGCCGCGCCGGCGGGCCGGCGCGCGGCCGGGCAGGCCCGGTGCGCCGAAAAACCGCGGGATTCATTCAAGGGCCAGGCATCATTCTTCCGGGAGAGCACGCTTCCTGATGAAAAAAATACACAAGACCGCCATCATCCACAAGGGCGCCGAGCTGGCGCCGGATGTTGAAGTCCAGCCGTACACCATCATCGAGGACCAGGTCGTCATCGGTCCGGGCTGCGTGATCGGCCCCCACTGCGTGATCGGCGCGGGCACCCGCATGGGGGCCAACAACCGCACCTTCAGCGGGGCGCAGATCGGCGTGCCGCCGCAGGACCTGAAGCACCTGCACGACTCGGTGGGCCGCACGGTCATCGGGGACGGCAACGTCTTCCGGGAGATGGTGACCGTCAGTTCGGGCACGGTGTACAGCGTGGAGGAGGCCGGCAAGAAGGCCACCACCATCGGCAGCGGGTGCCTGTTCATGGCCTGCACGCACGTCGCCCACGACTGCCACCTCGGCGACCGGGTCATCATGTCCAACGGCGCGGCGCTGGCGGGCCATGTGACCGTGCAGGCCGGGGCCATCCTCGGGGGGCTCGTCGGCATCCACCAGTTCTGCGTCATCGGGACGCTGTCGTTCATCGGGGGCATGTCGCGCGTGAGCATGGACGTGCTGCCGTACATGATCATGGAGGGGCACCCGGCGCGGTGCGTCGGGCCCAACACGGTCGGACTGGAGCGGAACGGCCTCATAAAGGAGGCTGTTTCGCGCATCCGGCGCATGCACAAGATCATTTTCCGCTCGGGCCTCAACATGGACCAGGCGGTGGCGGCCGTCCTTGAGCAGGTGGCGGACTCCCCGGAGCGGCAGACCATTCTCGACTTCATCCGCAACTCGGAGCGGGGCGTCTCCCGGTAGGCGGCCCCGCCTCCACAACCGCAGACGCGCGGCCCCCCGGGGCCGAACACAACAGGGCGTTTCGCATCATGGGCACACTGCGGGCCGGCGTTGCCGGCGTCGGACACCTGGGCTACCACCACGCGCGCATCTACGCCGCCATGGAGAACGTGGAGCTGGTCGGCGCCGCCGACCCCAGCCCCGAACGCCGCGAAAAGGCGGCGGCGGACTTCGGCGCGCCGGGCTTTGCGGACCTCGACGGCCTGATCGCCGCGAAGCCGGACATCGTGTCCGTGGTCACCCCCACGGAGGGACACCACGCGGCGACCATGCGCCTCTTGGGCGCGGGCATCCACGTGCTGGTGGAGAAGCCCATCGCCGCGACCTCGGCCCAGGCCGGGGAGATGGTGGCGGCGGCCCGTGACGCGGGGCGCATTCTCCAGGTGGGCCACATCGAGCGGTTCAACGCGGCGGTGCAGGCGCTCTTCGAGGGCATCCACGCCCCCCGGTTCATCGAGTGCCACCGCCTGAGCCCCTACCCCAACCGCAACAGCGACGTGAGCGTGGTGCACGACCTCATGATCCACGACCTGGACATCGTGCTGTGCCTCGCGCAGTCCGAGGTGGTGTCGGTGGACGCCGTGGGCGTCCCCGTGTTCTCCTCCTGCGAGGACATCGCCAACGCGCGGCTGCGCTTCGCCTCCGGCTGCGTGGCCAACCTCACCAGCAGCCGCGTCTCCCTGGAGGGCATGCGGAAAATCCGCATCTTCGAGGACAACGCCTACGTCTCCACGGACTACAGCGCCCAGCAGGTACTGGTGTACCGCAAGAAGCCCGGTCCGCTGCCCGAGGGGGAGAACCCTATGGCGTCCATCACCGTGGACCCCCTTCCGGTCACGCGGGAGGAGCCGCTGCTGCGGGAACTCCAGGCCTTTGTGCGCGCCGTGACCCTCGGCGAGAACCCCGCCGTGACGGGCGAGGACGGCCTGCGCGCCCTGCGCCTGGTCGAGGACATTGTGGAACAGATCAGGAGCCACCGGTGACACGTCTCTTCTTCGTGGCGGGGGAATCTTCGGGGGACATCCACGGGGCCAATCTCCTCCGCGCGCTGCGCGCCGCCCGGCCCGGCTGGGAGTTCGAGGGGCTGGGGGGCGCGCGAATGGCCGCGGCGGGCATGACGCTCCGCCACGATCTCGCCGGAAGGGCCATCATGGGCTTCGCCGAGGTGGTCCGGTCCCTCTCCTTCCTCCGAAGACTCTTCAACGAGACCCGCGCCCGGCTCGCCGAAACCCGCCCGGACGCGCTGGTGCTGGTGGACTACCCCGGCTTCAACCTGCGCCTCGCCGAAGAGGCGAAAAAGCTCGGCATCCCCGTTGTCTACTACATCAGCCCGCAGGTGTGGGCGTGGAAAAAGCGCCGCATCCACACCATCGCCCGCGTGGTGGACAAAATGCTCGTCATCCTCCCCTTCGAGGAGGAATTCTACCGCCGGGCGGGCGTGCCCTGCGTCTACATCGGCCACCCGCTGCTGGACCATGTGGAACGTGCCGCAATCCCCGAAGCCTCCCCCGCACCGGAAGCCCCGGTCGTCGGCCTGCTGGCCGGCAGCCGCGAGATGGAGCTCCGGCGCATCGCACCGGTCATGATCGAAACCGCCCGGCGACTGCTGGATCAGGTGCCCGGGGTGGTCTTCGAGGCCCCCTGCGTGAACGAGGAGCGCGCCGCCCAGCTCCGGGCCCTCGCCGGGAGCCTGCCCCTCACGGTGCGCATCGGCGCCATGGCGGAGGTGCTCTCGCGGGCGAGGTGCTGCATGGTGGCGTCGGGCACGGCCACCCTGGAAACCGCCCTCTTCGGCGTGCCCATGGTGATCGTCTACCGCATGAACCCCCTCACCTACCAGCTCGCGCGGCGGCTGGTGAAGGTGGAGCACATCGGCATCGTCAATCTGCTCGCGGGGCGGCGCGTCGCGCCGGAGTTTGTGCAGCAGGAGGCCTCCCCGGAGCGCCTGCTGCCGGCGGTGGCGGAGCTGCTGGCGGATTCGCCCGCCAGGCGCGCCATGCTCGACGGCTTCCGCGAGGTGCGGGACCTCCTGGGCGGCCCGGGCGCATCGGCGCGCGCGGCCGCGGAAATCGTGCAACTGGTGGAGGAACGGAAACATGGGTGAGCGCATCTTTCTCGTGGACGCCATGGCCTTCGCGTTCCGGTCCTTCCACGCCATCAAGACCACCCTGACGGACCCGGAGGGGCGGCCCACCAACGCCGTCTACGGCTTCACGCGCATCCTGATGAAGCTGCTGCGGGAGCACAACCCGTCCCACATCGCCGTGGTCTTCGACGCCCCCGGCCCCACCTTCCGCGACGAGCTGTTCCCTGAATACAAGGCCACCCGCCGCGAGACGCCCCCCGAGCTCAAGGAGCAGTTTCCCCGGATGCACGACGTGGTCCGCGACATGAGCCTCCCCCTCCTCTGCGTGCCCGGCGTGGAGGCCGATGACGTCATCGGCACCCTGGCGCGGCGCGCGGAGGAGGCGGGCATGGAGGCCGTGCTGGTCAGCGGCGACAAGGACCTGCTTCAGCTCCTGTCGGAACGGGTCCGCATGTTTGATCCCGGCAAGGGGGAAGACGGTGTCTGGTACGGGCCGGAAGAGGTGCGGGAGCGTTTTGGCACCGACCCGGCCCATGTGGTGGACGCGCTGGCGCTCATCGGCGACACGGCGGACAACGTGCCGGGCGTGCGCGGCATCGGCGACAAGACGGCGCAGAAGCTCATGGCGCAGTACGGCTCCCTGGAGGGGCTCTACGCGCGTCTGGACGACCTGAAGGGCAAGCAGCGCGAGAATCTGGAGAGCGACCGCGACCAGGCCTTCAAAAGCCGCGTGCTCGTGACCATCAAGACGGACGTGGACCTGCCGGAGGACATTCCCGGGCTGGTTCGGACTCCCTGGGAGCCGGAGCGCCTGCGGGCGCGCTTCCTGGAACTCGGGTTCGACTCGCTGGCCGGGGAGACCGGCGCCCCCCCCGCGCCCGAGGAGCCGGAGGAGGAAACGGACTACCGCCTGGTGCTGGACCGGGAGACCCTCGACCGCGCCCTGGGCGAGATGCGCGCCGCCGGCGGCTTCGCCGTGGACACGGAGACCACCAACATAGACCCCATGCTGG